>NZ_QQWV01000040.1:0-35188 GCF_003951715.1 Sphingomonas sp. ABOLH
CGAGAGGAGGCGCCAGCGCACCAACTGCATAGCCTTGGCCGGCGTGCCGCGGGCACCCGACTGTGATGGGCAATCCACGGTGTACGGTGGGGCAGGTTCGTCCGACGCCCGAACTTAGACGGAGGATAGGCCCAGCGACGGATACGGGTAGTGCGGTAATCAACCCGCGGATGAGAGCATGATCAATCGTCGTCGATCAGGCGCCCGCGGCACACCCGCCAAGGTCAATGCGACCGCTGGTCTCGAGGCCAGCGAAGGAGTAAACTCGGCCAGCGTCTCGGATGGCAGTCATGAGAGCGTATATCTGGGTCCGTTCTGTGTACCGACCCCAATGATGGAGGCGGTGGCTAGCGCTGCGGTCCCGCACCATGGGCGCGATTTGGCGGGTGATGCCCAGGCGGGGATCGCGCGTAGTGAGGCCATTCGCTACATCCAACTCGGCAGGCCAGAGCGCATAACAGTGGGTACTCGCGAACTGCTGGAGGCGCTTGTACCTGTCCGCCCCTACCCTGCTCCCTGATTGAACATCAGCTTACTGCGGCCGCCACTCGCAATCGGACGGGGCGCCTCGCCTACAAGGTGCAAATCGCTGTGGAGCAAAAGCAGTGACATGTGCGACGTCTGTGACTCAGATAACTTATGACGGCTGCCTGTTGCACGGCAGCTAAAACGACGAAGCCCGCTCGACGGTCAATCGACCGGAGCGGGCTCCTAGAATTGGAGGGGGATTCGAACCCCCGGTACCGTTTCCGGTACAGCTGCTTTTCAGGCAGCCCGTTTCGACCACTCACGCACCCAGCCATATGGTGGCAACTTTGCCCGCGTTCACCGGCTCAAGGCATAGGTAATGCTGTGCATGCAGCGTTACAACCCCCGCGTGCGTCAACGACATGCGGTAGAACCGAAATTTATCGCCGGTGCAATGCCGCAAGGCGCTGACGGCATTTCTGTCGACGCTTGATTGTTGAACGTCTGGGCGGCGTTCAGGGCGCAACGAGCGCGCGGACCGTTTTACGATAGTCGTGCAGCCGTCGACCCAGCATGTCGACGAGGCATTCGCGGTCGTCTTCCCCAGGTATCATGCCGTCGCTGACGTAACGCTCGACCATCAGGCGCATCTCATAGGCAGTCCAGCTCGGCCTGAACGTCGCCATGTTCAACCTGAAAACAGCAGGATCGTTGCCGCCATAGGCACCGGGCAGTCTAGCATCTCCGGCCATATCGTCGCCACTGCATCGCCGCCGGGTTATCGTTTGTTGGTCGCTATGTAGTTACGGAATACGTTTTTGATTTTTGCCTCGAGATCAGCAGCCTTTGGCGATGAAGGCGAGGATAGATCAAATTCCCATCCAGCGTCATGATATGTAATCATTTTAGCAGCAGTCTCTGATGTTGTATTCGTAACCAGTAGCCTATTTTTCTTTGTGAGTTCCTCGGCCAAACCCAGATAGCCACGCGCGAGCCCTAGCTGAAGGGTGCTCGCGTAGAACTTGCACTCAATTGCAATCGGGACCTTACCCGCGCGGGGATGTACTCGGCTGGTTCGGCAAATTCGCGCTTCGTGTCGCTCAATCACCGCAACGTCGCACTCGTGCAGGACCTTAGATTTTCCACTAACTTTGACGCCGATGTGCGCCTCGAGCGCCGGGCAGTCCGGTAGTTCGATCAAAGCATGCGTGTATGCCCTCTTCTTGCTGAAAATATCGCCAGGCGAAGTCCGGAAAAGGAGACTGGTGGTCGCGTTCCCCTCGTTATCTTCAAAGGTCACTGTTGCGCCTGCCGCGCGCGCTGCCCGCACGACGAGCGCGAAGGTGTATCCCTCAAAGGCGTCATTAGCGGCCGACGCAGCTGAGTAGTTGGTGCCAATGGCGGGGCCGAGGATCGCGGTGATCTGGGCAATAAGGGAAGAGGTGGTAGTCATGCGAGTGCCCGTCGGGTTTCCTGCAATAGCTCCTGAACACGGTGTCGTGTCGCGTCTTGGTCGAGGCTGCGGTCCCGTTGCAGGTCGCGGTTGAGCTCGCCGTCCTGTTCAGACACGAACGTCACTTTTTGCGCGTCCAATCCGGCTAAAGCTTCCCGCTCAAAGGCGGGAAGTGCGGTTACCCGTTCAATGGCGTCGAGCAGAAGGCGGAGGCGCTCGGTGCAGGAATAAGGTTCGGTCGTGACGAACTCCTGCAGGCGTTTACGGCCACGTCGTTGGCCAACGACCTGATCGTCAATAAACTCGCTCGCATCCGCCTCTTTGGTGACCGGCTTTCCAAGGCTGACAGCTTGTTCGACCTGTTCCGCGATCCACTCTAGGCTCGCCTTGCGCAACGCGGCCCGGAGTTCGTCGTACCCCTGTCGGGCACTTTCCTCGTCTATCATCGCGCGCTCACCCCCGCGTTAGCATCAGCCCTGCCCAGCTGATAGCCTGCCACGCTGTTCTTGGCGATAACGGCAGCGCCGGTGGAACGGAGGCGACCCTTGATAGTCAGCACTTTGGCGACAGGTTCCCAGTGGGAAGCCAACCTAGCTTAATCGCTTAACCGCTTAACCGCTTAACCGCTTAACCGCTTAACCGCCTAATCGCTTAATCGCTTAATTGCCGAATCGCTCAGGATGGTATGGCGTGTCCCGTGTAGGATTGCGCTCTATCTCCGCTGCGCTCCGATCGAGCCGTCGATCGGCCGCTCGCCCCTAGCGGGTGACGATCACTCGTGCGGGGCGCACGCGCGTCCTAATGACGCCAGCGAGCCGGCAACGTCGTTTTATGAGGAGAGTGGGCACGGCTCCCTCTCCCAACAACGGCAATCAGCCGGGCCTCTGCTCCTGCGCTGCGCCGGCACCATCCCGGCAGATACCGCTGCCCCCTCACCCCCCGCTGATCGCCACGAGGCAGGGCCGATGGCCTGGCCATCGCCCAAGGGCGATTTGACGGGAGAAGATTTTGAGAAGGACAATCGCGAGAGCTGGCCGACCCGGATGGCGACCGGCATGACCCACTGTTCGAAGCGCTGGATGCTCCCCTGCCCTCCCCATGTGCGTCGCGATCGGCTTCATCAGGCGCGGTGCCAGGGCGAGGCGATCGGCGCGTGCTGGACAATCGGTGCAGCGGCGACAGGCATTTCGGCGGGCCGCTTTGCCCGTCATTGATCATGGGCCGATGTGTCACCATTCGCTCAACGATGACAAAGACGCTGAACGGGCGACGGTGGCTAAGCGACTAATCACCTTTACGACTAAGCGGCTAAGCGGTATCAGTCGCTTAGCCGCTTAGTGGGAGTAGCAGTCATGCAGGTATGGGCCGTGATCGCGCAGAAGGGCGGTCAATCCAAGACGACCCTCTCTACCGGCTTCGCCGTCGAGGCAGCGCGCGAGGGGGGGGGCGTCGTGATCCTTGATGCTGACGATCGGCAAGGGTCGGCGCTCTACTGGTCGGAACGTCGCGACATGGACGACGTGATGGTGAAGGACAGCAGCGTCGCCGGCCTGCCGCTCCACGTCTCACGGGGGCGAAGCAGCGGCAAGATCGACCTCATCATCATCGACACGCCGGCGAACTCGAAAGACATCGCCATGCTCGCGGCTGAGCAGGCGGATTTCGTCATCATTCCCGTCGCGCCGCGCGGGCTAGACGTTCATTCGGTGTTGCAGACTGTGAAGCAGGTAAAGCAGGCGGGCACGCCATTCGCGGTCATTCTGACCCAAGTGCCACACCAGGGCGGGGAGGGTCAGGAGGCTCACGCCGGTTTCGCGGCGAAGGGCGTGACGCTGTTCGACAGCCGTCTCCATTTTCGCAAGGACTATTACAAGGCGACGCCACTCGGTCGGACAGCGGCCGAGACGGAGCCGGACAGCAAAGCTGCAGCCGAGTTGCGGAGGGCCTATGAAGAGGCTAAGCGATTAAGCGGCTATACGACTAAGCAAGTAAGCGAGGTGGCATGATGGCAAGGAAGCCTTCCGCGCTTGCCGGCATCTTCGATGACCAGCCCGAAGAACAGGCACCGGCACCCGCCGTCGAGCCTGTCCCCATGCCTCAGCAGTCTGCACCCGCACGTCGATCGCGCCGCGACGCTGGCACGCCGACGTCGGCAGCGCCGGCCAAGCGCAGCAGCCATCCCGGCAAGAAGCCGGTGCTAATCCATATTCCCGAGGACATGCACCGTGCATTACGTCAACTCAGCGTCGAGGAGGGCGGGGAACCGCTTACCGTCATCACCGAACGCCTGCTCCGCCAGTATCTGGTCAAGCGAGGGCACACCAGGTTCGCGCCATGAGCAAGCGGCGCGATCCCAACCCCGAGTTCGACCTGTTCATCCCGGCGCTGGGCGACCTTCCGCTCCGCGACCAGCGCGAGGTCATGGAGCGGCCATTCTTCTCGCTCCAGAAGCGCAAACGGTTGAAGCCGATCGAATATAAAAGCCCGGACGGCGAGGCATGGGTGCGCGTCCAGGCGATTCCCGACTATGGCATGGCGACGATCTGGGACGCCGATATCCTAATCTGGGCGGCGTCCACGCTCAACCGCATGAAGCAGCAAGGCTTGAACGACCTGCCGCGTACGCTGACGACGACGCCCTACGATCTGTTGCGGGCGATTAAGCGCAGCACCGGGGGCAGGGACTATCAGGAGCTGCAAGCCGCGCTGCTCCGGCTTCAGACCACATCCATCACGACCTCGATCCGGGCGACGAAGCGCAGACAGAAGGCGGGCTTCAACTGGCTCGATAGCTGGACGTTCGATACCGACGCCGACACCGAACAGCCCCGCGGGATGACGCTGACCCTCTCCGACTGGGTTTACGAGGGCATCGTCAACGAGAAGTCGCTGCTGACCATGCACCCCGATTATTTCCTCCTGTCCGGAGGGCTGGAGCGGGCGCTGTATCGCATCGCGCGCAAGCATGTCGGCTCGCAGCAGGGTGGGTGGTTGTGCCGGGTCGAGGTGTTGCGCGACAAGACCGGCAGCGACGCTCAGCCCAAAGAATTTAACCGGATGCTCCGGCGCGTGATCGAGGCCGATCAGCTCCCCGACTATGCGATGGAGCTGGCGGAGACGACCGACAGGAGTCCGGCCGTCCAGTTCAGACGCCGCGGTGAGGCCGAGGCGCTGGCGCTGGCAGAGAGGATGCGGGCGGAGGAGGAGCGGCGTGCGCGCTTCGACGCCGATCGCCGGCGCACCGAGGAGGTAGATGCCCGGATGGACCAGCTCGCTGGCCGACGCTGACTATCGGGGTTTCACCCACCGCTGACCCGACTATCGGGGTTTCACCCACCCAGCACAGTCTTCCAGCAGTCGCTGGCGCACCGCTTCTGATGGCGAACAGCCCTTTAGTCCGTGGATAACCGATCCGAGCACGCGGTTTTCGGGGGCGTCTGACTCGGGGTTTCACCCACCATTGCTTCGGGGTTTCACCCACCGCACTATCGGGGTTTCACCCACCGAATCACGGGGTTTCACCCACCGGACATTCCCGTATGGTACTGAGAACGCAGCAAAAATTCTGCTTTTTGAACCCCTTAACCTTCTTAACGATTCCTATTTAACAGAATCACTTAACCTCACAGCACTGATCGAGCGGACGGAAAGGAGATGCAGAATTGCCCACTAGGGCAATGGGCCTTCGCTGCGTGCCGGCTATCGCCGTCACAGAAGCGGCCTAACGGCCGCAAGCTTCCGGGAGAACCCAGGCCGATCCGGCGGTGTGTACGTGTCAGCGTCACGCTCGTTGAAACGGTAGGGCAGGGAGATACCCCGAACCGATCGTCGGTTTCGCCGGTGTGTGCGATCACGCAGGACGGTAGAGGCCGGCGAACTCCCGTTCGGCATAGTAACGAATGTTCGCGACGTTAATCGGGTGGGCGTTATCGTTGGCAGATGCGCCGTGACATCGCCTCGATTACGAGCAGTTTTGAGAGAGAAGCTCGCTGAGCAAAGCCACCGGATCGACCCCGATCGCCAAGGCGACCGCGACATATTCATCCACGCTCAACTGACGCTCGCCGGTTTCGTAGCGCGATACATAGGCCTGCTGCCATCCGAGCCGCTTCGCGAGGTCGACCTGACGAAGCCTGGCGTCCCGCCGTGCCACGGTCAGTGCAGCGACGATGCGAGCATGCAGGTCTGATGGGACAGGAGGGGCGGGCACCCCGGAGCATCTAGACCGGCTTGAGCAATATACGGAAAACGTATATCGTCTAGGCGTCCGATCGGGAGTGCTGACATGAGACTGTTCGAGCGCATCGCCACCTGGTTCGACGACTGGACGCTCCCGGGCCACTCGGGAATTGGCAGCGACGGAACGGATATCAATCCGACAACCGGATTGCCAACGATCGCTGGAGCGGGGACCCCCGACGTCGCCGGGAATCCCTATGGTTCTATCCGGTCGCACGATTACGAGTCCGACTGGCAGCGCCACGATCGCTGGGACAGCGGTGCTCATGACCATTTCCAGCATCACGACAGCTGGTCGACCAGCAGCCATGATCCCTGGCGTGACTGAGCGCGTCCCGGTGGCTGACCGGCTGATCGCACGATGGGAGGTGAGCCAGCTGAACGTCGTCCCTTATGCGATCAGCGTCATGGTCTTCCTGCCGATGCTGATCGTGACGATCGGTATCGCCAAGGCGATCGGCGCCAGACCGGTCGTCGCCGGACGGGGCATGCTCGTCCTCTGGGTGGCCCTGCTCGTGACCGAGATGGGGCGAGGGCTCTGGACGCTGCGGCATCGCTACGCCTCGCCGCGTTGGCTACGCGCGGTTCATGCCGCGGTTGGTGACGACCTTGCCGTACACGCGCTCGCTGAGCTGATGCGCCAGCATCGGTACGAACCCGATTACGTCCTTCTGAGATCCGACATGACCAGCGCGGTCCAGCAGGAGTGCGCCAGGCGCAAGGACGTGGCCCAACGTGCCAAAGGGATCCGGGTGATGGAGGAACCGGATCCTGCCTCTGGTTTGGAGGCGGAAGCCAGCGATCCCCGGATCGCCGAAGAGCGACGCGCCCAGGCCCGCGAGCGTCGTGCCGCTGAGAAGATCCTGGCAGCGGCAGCGCCGGTGACAGGCGATATGTCCCGGATCTCGCGCTGAACCCGCTGCCGCACCGCCGAGAAGGCGGTCCGGGTAGAATGACAGTTCGCTTGCTGGCCGGCTGACACGCCGGCCCGGGTGCCCCGCCGGAAGCCAGAATGAATACCGGAGCACCACGGCATCGATACCGCAGCGTCTGGATTGTGAAGGGGAGGAGCACACACCACGCTATGGATAGCGGCCGTGTTCAGAGCATAAACTCGTGAATTATCATTGATGTAGCAGGATATCGGCCGTGCTGCGGGTTCCGCGAAAGCTGCCTCCTGACGTGCTACAAGGGTGCTACGGCGCTACGGACGCCGTGATTTACCGGGCTGCGCAGCGACATGAGGGTTGCAAGCAAGTGACCCATGCACTGCTCCCTCTGGGGCACGGGCTCATCTCTCGTCGGGCGTCATGGACAAGATCGGTGCCCCAGCAGCGGTCGATCTCGAACCCAGATGCTCGCGCCTGCTTCCGTGTGGTCAGGACGTGCCGGACGGCCGTGCGCGGAAGCGGCGCGGGTCGAAGAACCAGATCAGCATGACCGCGCCGGTGACAACTGCGGCGATCCAGCAGGCAGCCGCAAGGGCAGGGGCATAGCCCAGGAGACGGATCGCCAGACCTGCCAGCAGCAGTCCTGTGCACAGCGCCGCCAGTCGGCGCACGACCGGCCAGTTGCGTCGCTTGAACCCAACGCGTCGGGTATCTGCCATCCAGGCGGCCAGTTGTTCCTTCGAAGATCCGCTCATCCTCAATCCCCCAGCGACAAGGCGAGCAGCGTACCGCGCAGCTGCTTGCGGTTGGCGGCTCCCGCGTCCGCGCCTCCGTCGTATATCACGCGCGCGAGCGCCTGGCTGCGTTCGTCAGGCAGTTCCAGCCCGACGTCCCTGCAGACGGCGTCCACGTCCGCGCGCAGGCGGTCGAGACGGTCCCAGTCGACCGGCCCGTAGTAGCTCCGGGGCACGGTGTCCTCGCCCAGGATCACCCATTCGGGATCGACGTCGTAGTCGCGCCGGAGCTTCGCCATCAGGGCGACGGGCGGCTCGGCCCCGCCCAGTTCCCAGCTGACCAGCGCGCGCTTCGAATAGCCCAGCGCCTTCGCGAACGCGTCCTGTCCCAACCCGGTCCTGAGCCGTACCGCCTTGATCCGCTCACCGATGGTGGATGCACCGCTCACGTCGTCATAATCGCTTGCTTAATCCTGCTCATTGTGGCGCAATCGTGCCACTATGCAATCATGGCATGGGAGCGGTGCCGGCGACCAGCATTAGGCCGGACATGGGCAGGAACTTCATGGGCGGTCAGGTCAATGTACGGCTTGGGGACGACGACGATGCGGACCTCACCCGTTGCGCGGCCGAGCGTGGTGTCGAGCGTGCGACCCTGGCCAAGTCGTTCGTTCGGGAATGTCTCAATGCGTGGCGGGAGGGGCGGGCCGTATTCGATCGGCCCGAGCAACTGGGGCCCGGTGACGTCGTCGCCTTCGGCGCCAGGCTGGATAAGGCGGTCATGGAGATCGACCGCATCGCCCAAAGCTGGGCGGCGCACGAGAGCGACATGCACAGGCTGGAGCGCGAGGATCAGCTGGCGCTGACGCGGGCCCGGACCGAGTTCATCAAGGGCATGCCGGAGCGCATCACCGCCAGCTTCAATCCGATCAGGGCGGAGATGCGGCTGCTTGCCGAGCGGATCGACAGGCAGCCCCGTCTGGATGCCATCGACGAACGGCAGCGCGATCACACCGAGGCGTTACGGGAGAACACCGCCGCCATCAGGAGCCTCGAGCAGCAGCCCCGGACAAAAGTCAGCTACACCGTCTGGGACAGGGACTGGTCGGGTCGCAAGGTGGGTGCGGCGCTGTCGGTCGTCTGGTTGCTCTGCGTCGGCAGCTACTTCCTTGCGGCGATGGCGCTGCCGCCGTCTTGGTTCGCCGTCCGCTCGGCCAATTTCCTGCTGGGCGGCGGGGATCAGGCGGTCTGCGCGCTCGTGAATTACCGGCTCGCGACCGACAGCTGCCGGACGCAGTTCGAGGGCAAGGCAGGCAGGATCACCGTCCGGGCAAAGCCCGGCACCCCGCAGGGCAAACAATGATCTCGGTCGCTGCGGTCGGTTCGGCCTCCGACACAGCCGCCTATTACGCCCGGGACAATTATTACACCGCCGATCAGGCAGAAGGGGCCAGTGTCTGGGCAGGCGAGGGGGCGGCCGAGCTGGGTCTGTCCGGACCCGTCGACGCCGAGCGGTTCGAACAGGTGCTCGCCGGCGAACTGCCCAACGGCACCGTTCTGGACGCCAAACGGGGTGAGCACCGGGCGGGCTGGGACGTCACCATGTCGGTGCCCAAGTCGGTGTCGATCCTGGCGCTGGTGGGCGGTGACGCGCGGTTGGTAATCGCGGTGCGGGAAGCGGCTGCCGCGACCATGGCCTGGACGGAGCGCAACATCGCGCAAGCGCGGGTCTGGAACGGTAGGGGACAGGTGCCCGAGACGACCGGCCGGTTCGTTGCCGCGACCTTTCTTCACGATGTGAACCGCAGCGGCGAGCCGCAGCTCCACGTCCACAACGTCATCGCCAACGCAACCCGCACCGCCGACGGCAAGTGGCGGGCGCTGCACGCGGACCAGCTGTACGAGCGCCAGCATGTCATGGACGCGGTGTTCCTGTCCGCGTTGCGCAGCCGGGTCGAGACGCTCGGCTTCGCCACCATCCCCCGGCACGACGGTCGCAACGGTGCCTTCGAGATCGCCGGCGTGTCGCGCGCGGTGGTGGAAGCATTCTCCGTCCGCTCGGCCGAGATCGATGCGTACATCAAGGCGCGCGGATTGGAGAACACTCCGCAGACGCGCGAATATGCGGCGCTGGCGACCCGCGACCCCAAATCAACCGATCTCGTGCCGGAGCAGCGCGCGGAAGGGTGGCGGCGGCTGGCCGCGGAGAAGGGGCTGGATCCGGCAGCGTTGGTGAAAGGTGCGCTGGCGGAGGCGGGGCGGGGGCATGATGTGTGGACGCGCACGGTGCGGGGTGTGCGCGGGATAGGCGAGCGCGGTCTTGCTATCGCCGGCCGCATGGGGCTGACCCCGCGCGACGGCGATCCGCTGGTCCCTGAGCGACTGGGACGACTGGAGCCGCGCGCCTATGCCGCGGCGCAGGCGGTCGCATCGGCGGTGCGCGACCTGGGCGAGCGGGAGGCGGCGTTCGACCGGCTCGAGCTCATCCGCGAAGGCCTGTCGCGCGGCGGACCGGTGACGGTTGCCGATATCGAGGCCCGGCTGGCGCTGCTGCAGGCGAAAGGCCTGTTGCTCGGCGACAGCGATCGCATGGTGACGACGCAAGGTGCGGTACGGCTGGAGCAGGCGTACCTTGCCAGTGTCGAGGCGGGAAAGGGGCAGTCTGCCCCGATCGTTCCGCCGGTCGATGCTGCAATCCGGGTGCAGGAGGCGGCGCGCGAGTTGGGGCTTCATCGCCTCAACCCGGGTCAGGAAGCTGCGGCCGTGCTGATGCTGTCCTCGTCCGACCGGGTGGTGAACGTGCAGGGCGGGTCGGGACGCGGCAAGTCGACCGCGATGGCGCCGGTGACGGCAGTAGCGAGGGCAGAAGGACGGGCGGTGATCGGGCTCGCCATCGCCAGCGTGAAGGCGAGCGAGTTCGGGCGCGACACCGGCGCGGACGTGAGCACGGTCGCCCGCTTCCTGGCGCGCCATGCCCGCGTGATCGACGGCACCGCCCGACCGGAACAGGTCGCGCGCGTGAAGGCGGAGCTGTCGGGTGCGATCGTCATGGTCGAGGAGGCCGGACAGCTCGGTACGCGCGACATGGAGCGGATCGTGCGGCTTGCCAACATCACCGGCGTCGTGCGCGTCGTGCAAACCGGCGACACCCGCCAGCTGACCGCGATCGCGCCCGGCAAGCCGTTCGAGGCGAGCCAGAAGGCCGGCGTCGCCACGGCCCATATCACCGAGAATCTGCGTTCTCGGTCCGATCAGATGAAGGCGGTCACCGCCGCGCTCGACCGCGGCGACGTGTCGGGTACGTTCGAGATACTCAGGGCCGCCACGACCGAGGTGCCGGGGAGCGCGGTGGCGACCACGGCTGCAGCGCACTGGGCAACGCTGCCGCAAGATCAGCGCGACGCCACCCTCCTGCTGACTGCCGGCCGCGCCATGCGCAGCGAGGCCAATCAGGCGGTACAGGCCGAGCTGAAGGCGAGCGGCGAGATCGCCCCCACGGGCACGTCGTTCACCGTACTTGACCGGGTCAACGCCACCAGGGAGGGCGCGAGACTGATGCGCGCCTACCGGCCCGGCCATGTGGTCGAGGTCCGCACGAACTTGCCGAGCCAGGGCCTGGCCCGTGGCGATCGCGGTGTCGTGACCGGCATCGACGGCGACCGGGTGCGGCTCGGCATGGCGGACGGGACCGAGAAGCTGTTCCAGCCTGGCCGGTTGGCCAGGAATCTCGACAGCGATGCCGTGTCAGTCTTCGCATTGAAGCAGGTCGAACTGCATGTCGGCGACCGTATCCGCTGGAGCGACAACGATCTGACCCGTGGGCTCGACAACGGTGCGATGGCGCGGGTTGAGGAAGTGGGGCGGGGCAGGCTGGTCGTGTCCTCCCTCATCGACGGCACGGTGCACGAGATCGCGTCCGGCGACCGCATGGCCGAACGGCTGGACCTCGCCTACGCGATCAACGTCCATGTCGCACAGGGGGTCACCACCGAGCACGGCATCGTGGCGATGCGCTCGTCGGAGCGGAAGCTGCTGACCGAACGGTCGTTCCTGGTCGCGCTCACCCGCGTGGCGGACAAGGTGGCGCTGGTGGTCGACGACGGGCAGAAGGTCGAACGGCACGTTACCCGCAACACCGGCGACAAGACCTCGGCGCTTGATGTGGTCGAGCGTGGCCAGGCAACCGACGCTATCCGGCTGCCGAATGCGGGCTCCCCGCTCGACCGGGCGCTGGAGCGTTACGCCCAGTTGTTCCTGGCGGCCGAGCGGATGCACGAGGACGGGCGGGAGCTGTCGCCGTCCAAGGTGCGCGAGCTGGACGCAGCCTCGGCCGCGCTCGACCAAATCCGGCCCTATGCCGCCGAGGATCTGCGGATCGTGCTGGACCGCAGCGCCGACCCGGTACGCGGTCTGGAGCAGATTGCTCCGGGAGAGTTGCGGCAGGTCTGGGCGGAGGAGGGGCAGGCGCGCGCCGATCCTCGCGCCTATGCCGACCGGTTCGTGGCCGACTGGCGCTCGGCGTCAGGCGACCGGGGTGAGGCTGAAACGCCGCGGATCGAAGACCGGGCGGAGCGTCGCCTGGAGCGGCTCGAGGACCGTATGGCGCGCCAGCCCGCGCTGGAGAAGGCGCTCGACGCCCGCATTCCCGAGCGGCAGCTGCGCCTCGATGGCCCCGGCATGAGTGGCGGCAGCCGCGATCGGGACTACGGTATGGAAATGTGACCTGCGGTAATTCGCAGGCCGCCACCCGCGGCGTGCCAGCTAGCCGCTTCCCCGCACCAAACTGCTCTGGCACGTATCGCCTATGTACGGTTGGGGTCATCGCCGCGTCGCGCTTGCCGACCTGATCGCATTCGCCTGGTCGGCGCCGATGCGCGACCTTGCGACGCGCATGCAGATGTCTGACGTGGGTCTGAAGAAGCTGTTGCGGGCTCACGGCGTGTCGGGGCCACCGCAAGGGCACTGGAACCGGGTGCACGCGGGGCGGCCCGTCTCCGAACCACCCGCGGCACCGGCCCGGAGACCGGGCGAGAAGCCCTATATCCACGTAGACGGACGTTTCGTCGATCTGCCCGAAGCGCCGCTCCCGTCATCGGCCGGGCCGTTCGCGTCAGCCAAGGTGCCCGAGAACCTGGAGGAGCTGCGCACGCAGGCGTTGAAGGCGGTCGGCCGCCCTGCCTCCGCCACGAAGATCACGGTACCGCATCCGGCAATCGGTAAGTTACTGGTAGGAGACGAGAAGGAACGGGAGAAAGCGGAGAAGAGCCGCTGGCATACGGCCATCACCCTCTACGACAGCCCGTTCGAGAAGCGGCGTCTGCGCATTCTTAACGCCGTATTTCTGACGCTGAGCCGTATGGGTCACGGAGGCACATCCGACCGGGACAGTTATCATACGAGCTTTTACGCCATCATTGGCGACACCAGAGTGTCGCTGCATCTGGATGAGGCCGGCAGAAAGACTCCTACTTACAACCGCTACACTGCGCCTCGGCCTGACCCGAAGCGCCCGGCTTCCGTTTCGCTCAGACTGACGGCGGGATCATCGACCTGGCAGGACGATGCCTCGGGGAAGCTGGAAGGACAGATCGCCGACATTGTGGCCGGCCTGATCGTCGAGGGTGAACGATCCTATCGAATGCACTTGCGCGAACTTGAGGAGCAGGCGGAACGCGAGCGGATCGAAGCCGAGCGGCGTCGCCAGGAACGCCTGCGCAAGGCCAACGCCGATCGGGTCCTCGCGCTGGTCGAAAGCGGTCGTCTGCTGGCGGAAGCCGAGAACCTGCGGAGCCTGGTAGCCCGCGTAGGCGAAGCCGTCATGGACGGACGATTGGATCTCTCCGCAGAGCAGCTCGTAGAGTGGCGTCAGTGGGCCAACCAGGAAGCCGACAAGCTGGATCCAGTTCTATCGGGGCAGGTTCAGGCGCATCTGCTCCTGCCAAAATGCGGCTGATATTGTGCCAATGTCGGTGTGACGACCGCTCGGTTTTGACACCGGCAGGCCATTCGACTTTCGGGCGGAGAGCGGCCTAGGGTCAGGACCCATTGATGTGAGCGTTGCGATCTGATTCAGGTTCCGCGAGGAGACCAGGATGAGCGACCTGTTTTGGCTGACGGACGAGCAGATGGAGCGGCTGCGGCCGTTCTTTCCCAAGAGCCACGGCAAGCCTCGGGTGGATGACCGGCGGGTGCTGAGCGGCATAGTTTTCGTCAACAAGAACGGTCTGCGCTGGCGTGATGCGCCTAGCGCCTACGGCTCACCCAAGACGCTCTACAACCGGTGGAAGCGCTGGGGCGCAGCAGGCGTGTTCACGCGGATGATGGAAGGTCTGGCTGCGGCGGGCGCGGAGCCACGAACGGTCATGATCGACGCGACCTATTTGAAGGCGCACCGTACGGCATCGAGCCTGCGGGTTAAAAAGGGGATCTCGGCCGTCTGATCGGCCGCACCAAAGGCGGCATGAATACCAAGCTCCATGCGCTCGCCGATGCGAACGGCCGCCCCTTGAGCTTCTTCATGACCGCCGGTCAGGTCAGCGACTACACCGGTGCGGCAGCACTGCTGGATGACCTACCCAAGGCACAGTGGCTGCTTGGCGACCGCGGCTATGACGCAGACTGGTTCAGGGACGCTCTCCAGGCCAAGGGCATCCAGCCCTGCATCCCCGGTCGGCGATCACGCAACGAGCCCGTCAGCTATGACAAGCGCCGCTACCGGCGTCGCAGCCGTATCGAGATCATGTTCGGGCGCCTGAAAGACTGGCGCCGCGTCGCCACCCGCTACGACCGCTGCCCTACCGCCTTCTTCTCCGCCATCGCCCTCGCAGCCACTGTCATCTTCTGGCTGTGATCAACGAGTCCTGACCCTAGTGCGTCGATGACAGCGCTGCGCTTGTCAGGCATCGCCCATTCAGCACGGAATGCGGCCGGGGTCGCGAACAGCGTCCGCACCTTCTCGCCAGTCCAATCGGTCAGCTTGCGGCAGGTCAGCCGCTTGCCATCGGCATCGAGGTCGTAAACGAGGTGGGCTACAACCTCCACCTCACCACCATCGACGTAGAACTTGCGGGGTAGGCCATCATCCGCGCTGTCCGGTGGCACGACGGCCGGGCCAGCATCCGTATCGGTCGTTGCCGCCTCGGTGTCTGGGTGCTCGTCAGTCTCGGTGGCGACCACCGTGCCGGCCTCGTCGATTTCGGTCGTGGTCTGCGCGGTCGGCTCGCCATCGAACGCCGGATCGGCGAACTTCTCGGTCGCGGTTCCGGTGTAGTCCAGGATCGAGAACCACAGCTTCCCGTAGTCCTCGCGCAGCCGGGTGCCGCGGCCAATGATTTGCTTGAACTCGGCCATGGATCCCACGACGCGTGCCAAGGCCACGTTCTTGCAGGTTGGGGCATCGACGCCAGTGGTCAGAAGCTGCGAGGTGGTCAGGATCACCGGCGTTTCGGCCTCCAGATCTTGGAAGCGGCTGAGCATCCCCTTGCCGATGTCACCTTCATCAGCGGTGACGCGCGCGATATAGTCGGGGTGCTTGGCCACCATGTCAGCATTGAGCCGCACGAGGGCGGCACGCATCTCGCTCGCGTGATCCTGATCGACGCAGAAGACGATGGTCTTGGCGTAGCGATCAGTGTTCTTGAGGAAGTCCGTCAGGTGCCGGGCAATTGCCTCCGTGCGGGCGCGGAGCGCCACGGTGCGCTCGAAATCACGGGTCTGATATTCCTCATCGGGCACTTCGCGGCCGTAGCGGTCGAGCTCACCCGCGCTCGGCCGCCAACCGGCTGCGTCCAGGTCGGTCACGATGCGGTGGACGCGGTAGGGCGCAAGGAAGCCGTCGGCGATCCCCTGCGCCAGGCTATAGGTATAGAGCGCGTCGCCGAAATAGGCGTAGGTGTCGCGGCTCTCCTCGCGCAGCGGCGTGGCGGTCATGCCGAGCTGATAGGCGGGCTCGAACCAATCGAGGATTTCTCGCCACGAACTATCGGTCCGGGCGCTCCCGCGGTGACACTCATCGATGACGATCAGGTCGAAGAAGTCGGGCGCGAACTCGCGGTAGAGGCCCGGGCGCCGCTCATCCGCCGCGATCGCCTGATAGGTCGAGAAGTAGACGTCACGACCGTGGCTGACCGCACCGGCACCGAGCTTCCACCGCGCGTCGCCAAAGGGCGTGAAGGTCTTGTCCTTGGGATCGTCCACCAGGATGTTGCGGTCGGCGAGGAACAGGATCTTGGGCCGGCGATGGTCGCCGCGCTTGTTCCATCCTGCTGACCACAGCCGCCAGCAGATCTGGAATGCAACCGCCGTCTTGCCGGCGCCGGTGCAGAGGTTGAGCAGCAAGCGACGCTGGCCGCCATGGATCGCTTCGAGTGAGCGATTGACGGCGATCTCCTGGTAGTAGCGTAGCGGCCGCTCAGCATCCGGAAAGCCGGGCTCGAGAACCCGGTTGGCAGCCAAGTCGGGCAGGTCGAGCTTGTCACGCAGGCGCTGCCAGAGCTCGTCAGGCGTTGGGAAGTCGGCGCGGATAGCCTCTGTGCCTGCCACCATATCGATCTCGATGATCTCATGTCCGTTGCTGGCATAGGCAAACCGCAGGTCCAGCACCTCGGCATAGTCTCGCGCTTGCTGCACGCCGTCCTGCGCGGAGCGGTAGCCCGCCTTGGCCTCGATGACGGCGATCGGGTAGTCGGGCCGGTATCGAAGGATGTAGTCGGCCCGCTTCTTCTGCCCCCGGCGAGGTTCACCCCCGACGAACATTACCCGGCCATCGGTGAAAGTGCGCTGCTCCTGGATCGCGCAAGGCGCGTCATCCCATCCTGCGGCTTGCAGCCCGGGAACGATGAGCTTCCGGCAAGTGTCTGCTTCAGTGACCATATTTCGCCGTTTGTTGTGCCGGGTGAAGGATGAGAGGGCAACGTGCCGCTCGAGGGCGGCAACGCAGTTTGGAGTCGGGACGGACTAGCGTTCGCATCGTCTCACCCTTCCTGGCTCTCTGGCTCGAGCTGCCAGAGTTTTTGCCAGAGGGTATGCCGTGATGCGCTGATTTCCTCCCGGAGGCGGGCGGCCCGTTCCTCGAGATCCGCAATCATTTGGGCTTCTCTGGTCGCTGTTGCACACTGCTCAGGGTCAGGTACCGGCAGCTCAAGGCCACGAAGTGCGCTAATCGGAAGCGTGTTAATCGCAGTGCCGCCAGACAGCCGTTCAAGCTGGGTGCGCACCCACGGGGCGGTCATCAGCAGCGCGAGGATGTCAGGGCTGGGAATAGCGGCGTTTGGCTGCCATCGAACGATCGCGAGGCTCTGCGAAACGATCCAGGGTTCGTCGAAGACGTCGCTGGCGATCACGTCGAGGTTTGGTACACGGCCGACCACACCGACATTGCCCTTGATACTCACCAGGATGTCGCCGGGAGCAACGCCGACGTTCCTCGCCCGCTTACTCTCTGCCTCGGAGAACCGAACAACCCGCTTGGGCAGGCGGACAGCACCATCCTGAATGTCGGCCGGTGCAATTTCACGGCAGGTCAGCGCAGCGGGTTCGGCATCGTCAAGCAGCGGTCGTGGCGCCTTGCTCCGCTCGATCACTGCGACTTCATCGAGTAGGATCGTTTCGCCCTGCGCCAGTGCCGCTGCAATCGCATCATCTTCGTTCGAGCGCAGGTAGCGGTCCGGCGTCAAAATGAAGTTCTGGGCTGCGATCTCCTCGACCGGCACTTGTACCCAGCGAGGCGCATTTTCGCCTCGCTTGCCGAGTTCGCTAAGATGCTGCGCCAACAAACGCGATTGCACGCGGCCAACGCTCTGCGTTGCCATGGTTCGGCCATCGATGAACCGCGCGGTGTCCGTTGGTTCAGGCGTGATCGTCACGAGGGATGTGGAGACGCCGCTCCACCGCCCCCAAATACCGCTTGGCAAGCTGGTTACGGCAACCGAACGAGTTTCGACGAGGGTTTGACGAAGGCTAACATCGGCCCTGCCCTCTCGAAACAAGGTGCCGTCCGGTAACAAGGTGATGAAGGCGCGCTTGGCCAGCGGGCTCAGCAGCGCGACCTGACGCCCCTCAAGCATCGTGCCCTTATCGCTTCCCAACAGCCGCATGCCGATCGGCGGGGCGGTGATGATGTAGTCAACGGTCCCGATCGGTGACGAGCGCTCTGTGCGAATGTGTTCACCCTGTACCGGGCCAAAAGTGCCGTCGAGCGGATTGCGACGATCAATTGTGAGGGGTCGTTTGGCGGCGGCCGCCAGGAGGGAAAACAGCGTCACAAGATCGGGTTCGCTCACAACCCACGTGACTGGCCTGTGCCGTGACAGGCTCCAGGCAATCGCTGCAGAAGCACCGAAAGCGCAGGTGCAGCTTCCATCCGGCGTCAGTGGCATGAGTTCGGTAAGAGCGTCAGCTACCGCCATGTCCATGGAGGCTGAGCCTCGTGTGCTCAGGACGTCGAGCAGCGCATTGGCTTCCGCATCCCAGTCGACAACAGCAGCAGCGGCTTCTCCGATAAGCGGCAGCGACCATGTCGAGACGCTCTTCTCGATCACGCCTGGGATGGTTGGGTTTTCCAGCCAATCTCGCGCCCGAGTGATGCCATCATGATGCGATGCACGGGGAAGCTCTCTAGCAACAGCCGCGAAGATCTTGCCCAGACCGTCGACCGGGTCAACGGCATATTGCGATGCCAACAGGCAAGCCGCGGCAAGCGGAGCCGTATCATGTGGCGCTAGACCCGCGTGACGAAAGGCGTCGCAGAGCCGTGATGCGAACAGGCTCACCGGCGGCCTGCCGCCGCGCCGCGATAGGTCGTGATGAGCGAACCGTCCGCTTCCACGACCGTCAAACCGCCCTTGTCGATGGCTTTGACCAACATCGTGCGCAGCCCGTCGACATTGGCAATCAGGCGCAGCAGAGCCTTACGACTTAGCTGGCACTTATCGCCCTGCCACTCACCATACTCGAGAGCAAGGCTCACGAGCTCACCCGAAATGCCGCGCTGGTTCATTCGATCTTGCATATGTCGTGTCATCGGGAGGAACTCGTGATACCGTTGCAAGGCAATACGCAAAGCTCCAGTGCCATGCAAGGGATTATTGTGTGATACCAGAGATTGGCAAGTTGGAGCGGAATAACGCTTTATCTTGCCTCTTTGATCGGAATTCCGCTTGTTTTTAGCAGAAAGGTATGGTAGCGGAATTCCGCTTTATATACATCTTAAGAGCGGAAATCCGTATGGAGCGTGCTATTTTTCCTGTCGTAGGCGATCAATTGCGAGCGCTGCGTGTTAAACGCGGTTGGTCGCAGCCCGCGTTAGCCGAACGAGTGGGTCGCAATCGGGCACGCATTTCTGAGCTTGAACGTGACCTCACTAACAATCGCCTTGGCCGTGATCGCCTGACGCTCTTCGCGGAAGTTTGCGACGCTCTTGATGTCGTCCCAGTGCTGGTGCCGAGAGCCCTTGCCACGGAGATCCGTCTGCAGGTCGAGCCCACAAAAGCCGCAAATATAATCGGCATGCCCATTCGTTCTGCCTTCGACGAGCTCTTTGTCGATCTAGGAGAGGACGAGGAAATCAGCTGATGGCCAAAACTGCGGCAGTTCTTGGCGTTCATATGCTCGACGCTGCGCGTGGCACAGTGCGCGTCGGTACTTTGATGCGCGACATTGGCGGTGGTGTCGTATTCAATGTCGCTGAGGATTATTTACGCGATCGTGATCGCCCGATCTTAAGCCTTGGCTGGCTTGATCCTGGGTCAGAAGAGCGAACTCGCGACCGTCTCATATCGCGTGCCGATAAGATCGGGTTGCATGGTTCGGTGCCACCTTGGTTCGCCGGCCTTCTTCCCGAAGGTGCGCTGCGCGAGCTGGTTTTGACGGAGATGGGTCCGGGCGACCATGATCAGTTTGATGTGCTGACGAGGCTTGGTGCGGATCTTCCAGGCGCAGTAATAATCACGCCAGAAACCGAGACGCCGAAATCGGCAGGACCGCTTCACCTTGGAGACGTGAAGGGGTTCCAAGCCACGCGTCCGGAAGGCGTGGTTAAGTTCTCGCTCGCGGGAATCCAGCTTAAGTTCACCGCGAATCCAGATGGCGATCGACTTACCCTGCCAGGAAGCGATGATACAGGACGATGCATCATCAAGGTGGCGAGCGAGCGCTACTCTGGTCTTCCTGAAGCGGAGTATGCCGCGATGACGCTGGCGCGTATGATCGGCGTTGACACTGCTCCATGCCGGCTGGTGTCGCGAGACTTAGTGACAGGCGTGCCGGAGGAACTGCTAGCACATGGCGATAATGTGCTTGTCGTAGATCGTTTTGATCGCGATGGTAAAGGAAACCGGATTCATATTGAAGATACAGGACAAATTATTGGGGCAATCGGTGATCGTAAATATACAATGGCGAACACTGAAACATTAATTAATATGGTAAGCCGATTCAGTAGTGATCGCCGCGCGGATATAGTCGAGGCCGTTCGTCGAGTCGTTGCCGATGTACTTTTGGGTAACGGCGACAATCATCTAAAAAACTGGTCATTTCGCTTTCCGGCGCCTAACGAAATCCGGTTATCACCGGCCTATGATATTGTCCCGACAGTGCTTTTCATCCCTAGAGATACTCTTGCGCTTCGGTTTGTCCGCACTCATCAGTTCGAGACAGTGAACATGCACCGATTTGAAAGACTAGCTAGATTCCTAGGCGTTGACCAGGATTTTATAACTAGAGAGGTAAAAATAACCATTGAGCGGGCCCTTGAGACTTGGCCAAAATCGGCTTCAGAACTACTAGGGGATCGATGGGCAGAATATTTGCTTTCGCGTCTAAATACGTTGAAGTTAGTGCAAGAAGTACGCAGCTAATATGTTAGCTTTCAAGAGGATCGGTTTAGGCATAGGTACGACCTACCCGTTATTGTCGTCCCAGATATGGATTGATGGGTGACCAAGCATGCTGATCGGCGTAGGGGTGATCCAGTCCGCCCCTAACGTGGGATATGGGCCGTAAAACAGATCGCCGAGAGCGCGCCGATAATGAGCGTTCATCCAGCGTCGGCGCCGATGCTCCGGACCGTCATGGAGTATGTGGCAACGCTGACACAGCGCCGCGAGCTGGTGGAGCGCGCTGTCACTAGGATCATGGTTGAGGTGCGCGCAGGCCAGCACCACCGGCGTCCAAGCACCCTGCGCCAGGATGTTTTCTGTCGGTCGTCGTGTGCGCCGCCCCTGCCCGTTGCGCCAGCAATGCCGTTTCCGGTCCCACCATCGTCCGTCCCGGAGATGGAATACTTTCTGCCCATGGGGGCGCCCGCAATGCTCGCAAGCGCCCCCTGCCCGCACAAAGCGAACATGGTGGGAGAGCTGCGGCCAGTCGATCGGGTACAGAAACACGTGCTCGGGTCGGATCGGCATCAGGCCTCCCCTTCCGAAGCACCGGGTTGCGGAGCGCCCAGCATCACGGAGCCAGCGCTGCAGCGGTCAGCGCCCGGTAGAGCGTGGCATGATGACACTTGAGCAGCTTGGCGGCTTCGCGAACGGAAGTGCCCTCGCCTACCAACCGTTCGCCGAGCGCGATCTGGTCCGGGGTGAGCTTGGGCGGGCGGCCAAAGCGGACCCCCCTTGCCTTGGCTGCTACCCGCCCGCTGCTGGTGCGCTGGTGGATCAGCTCGCGCTCGAACTCCGCGATGCCGGCGAACACGGTTAGTACCATGCGACCCGCAGGCGATGTCGTGTCCGCCCAGGGCTCAGCCAGCGAGCGCAGGCCGGCACCAGCCTCCTTCACCTTCTCGGCAATGTCGAGCAGATCGCGGGTGGAGCGTGCCAGCCGGTCGAGCCGCGTTACCACCACCGTATCATCGTCGCGCAGCTGTTCGATCATTTTGGCTAGCTCAGGCCGGTCACGCTTCGCGCCCGACACCTTCTCCTCGAACGTCCGCTTGCATCCGGCCTCCTTCAACGCGGCGCGTTGCAGCCGGAGATCCTGGTCCTCGGTGGACACACGGGCGTAGCCGATCAGCATGTCGCGAAACTGTATCATAATATCAGTATTATGCAACCGACTTCTGCGACAGTGATGCACGAGGAAGGCCGAGCGTCGAGCATGCTGTCGCTAAATTTAGAAGTTTTGCGACATAGACTTAGTGCTTGGCTTGCTGTGTCAGGCTGGCGAAACCTCACTAAATAGAGTATCTGCGTAAATGGAAGCGTTGCTACGCAAATGTCTCATATTCGCGTTGATTTAGTTCGATAAAGCTTAACAATCGTATGAGTCCATCCATGATGGCGCACGCGGTCATTCTATTCCCAAAGTCGTGTGCGGTTGCATATTCAACCCAGTCCGCCCCTAGAAACGGGCAGTTAGCTGATGTGATAATATCCAATACTTCGCTCAAATCATTGACGCTAAGGCCTCCGGGGAATGGATAATCAACTGCCGGCATTACAGAAGGATCAAAGCCATCCGTATCGATAGTTATATATATCGGAACCCCGGGTATTAAATCCTTCCTGAGATTAATGAGGCAGGTATTTATGACCTTTGACGGGTAGACAGGCTCATGCAAGCTGGGAACTCTCACGCCGAGCTGCAACCATTGCCGAATAGCGCTGTTGTTGGCTGCGTAAGAAACAAAGTTGCCATTACTGGGCTTGGAATCTGGACCAATTTTTTGGACATCAGAGTGCGCATCGATTTGTAAAATTTGAAAACTCTCTTTGTGGGCGCATAAGCCATTAATAACACCCATCGTGATGAGGTGATTACCGCCTAACACCAAAACGTTTTTTCCGGTCTTACGGATCGCCTGAATGACAGCAGACAGACGTTTTAAATAATGGTCGGGAGTCTCTCCGTCCTGGAGCGGCATATTTCCTGCATCGCTTATCGATATCTCCGTAAGCTTTCGGCTTCTAGAAACTTGATCAAATATAAATCCTTGCCGCAGGCCTAACCAGTCGGTCATGGCCCGCATTACTGCGGGAGCCTCGGAGCATCGCCCAGCATCATTGTCACGACTAGCGGCCGGGACCCCTAAGACGATTACACGCCCGAGGTGCCCCGACGCCATACCGAAGAGAGTCTTGCCGGCAATTGGATGCGGCATATACGAGATTCTCCTCGTGTTTAGTGCCCGCGATCCCGATCTGGTCTATCTGGGCCGGTAGTTAGAAGCGTTTCTCGAATGATCTCCACAGCCTGTGGCGCCGTGACGCCTAAAATGCCAAGATTGGCAAGTTCTGCAGCTAACCTTTCTGCTGTGACCTGAGCGAAATCGAGATCCTCAGCGTCAAACTTTTTATCATCCGACAAAATGGCCTCCTATGCTACGTTAAGAAAGCTTTATCATAGTCACCATGATCCGAAATAAAGTCAATAAAAAACAAGGGGCTGGAGAAAAAACTGTCCAGATCAGTTGGAACGCATTTAACTAGCCGGTATTTTGGCAGTAAAATCCACCATATCTCTAATGCGAGCGAGTCCCTATAGGAAATCCCGTTGCGGGAAAGTGCCAACGGATATGTGCTTGAGCAGGCACTCTGATTCAATAGGTGAGTAGCAAAATCTATATTCAAATCGTTGATCAGCGCAGCGTTTTCGTCAGGCCTTTCCCGACAGAAACCTCTCATCCAAATATAAAACTTGCTTACTGCTTCGTATCCTTTACCTATGCCATAGGGGTGCGGCATGCTAAAACCGGGGGATAGAAAGTTTTTACTCTCAAGAAATCTGGTGAAAATAGCCGTATTAGCAAGGTTAAGCTCAGCAGAATTGTCGCATAGCCTTCTTGCTACCCTTGGAAAGCGGCGTCCGACCTCACGAGCAATAAGGGACGATCGTCCGTAGCTCTCTGCCTGGAATGCTGTACTCGAGACGTCTGGTATTAGACGAACCTCATCTTCTTTAAGGCCAAATTCCTTGGCAACTACTGCAGGTTCGGTCGCCCACCGCCTACGTAGTTCGGCCGAAAATAGTAGATGGACATAAGCTTGTTGTAGGCGTTTCGTTTTTATTTTTGCGTCACCGTTCTGAGGGGTGTCCATCGTATCGACTAACGGCCTGCGGCGTTCATGGCATTGCGCGTCAGTTCCAATGATGTCAGAAAATCTCTGTCCGGGCGTTCTATGCTGTGTTCAAGTGTCACCGCCTCGACCGCGAAAAACCTTGGCAAAACCTCAGTTAAAATACGAAGTATTTCTTCGGAGAGATTGGCACCGTGAGCGTCGTGCCAAAGATCGCCGCTGCTACTCTGTCGCATTCCAGCAATGTGGAGCTCAATAACCCGCTCTGCTGGTAAATGGTCCAAACCAAAATCAAGCTGCCGGCCAAGGTTTTTGTTGGAGATAGTCCAGTGAGTAAGGTCGAGTATAATTCCAGCATTGGCACGGGTAGCGACGCTTCCCAAAAAGTCAAGCTCGCTAAGAAATGGTCCGTCTGGAGGTGTGTAAAGAGGGCCAAGCTCAAGCGCTATCGGTCTACCATAATAATCGGTTAAGCTAAGTACATTCTGAACCGCCGTTTCCGCAAAATCCTCGATAAAGAGCGGGTTAATCACATAACCAAGCGCACCCGTTTCAGAGCATCCAAGCATAGCAAGATGCTCTCCAACCCAAGGACTGTTGACCGCGTTAGCGCCATCACGGACCCGAGACGCAATCTCAATATCATATCCGAAGGCACTACAGATCGGATTGTTACTAGTGTGAGCTAGAATAGGAAGACCAATCTCCAGTGGGTTTTCGGTCTCAGATATGGGAAAGTTAACCTCGACGTACTCTACCAATCCCTCTTGCTTCGCTAGCTTGAACCGTTGGTTTTCCGAGGCATCGTCCCATCTTGCTCCCAAGCGAACCGCTCTCTGCACCTCTTTCAAAGCGTCCTCCATCTAGCTCATCCATTTTTAGAATGGATCATTGGCTTCGTTCGTACGACTCGGGCAGGCTAAGCTTTAGCAGGGACGATTAGAAAACCGATCTATCGGCATTTCA
Organism: Sphingomonas sp. ABOLH; assembly: GCF_003951715.1. Classification (NCBI taxonomy): domain Bacteria; kingdom Pseudomonadati; phylum Pseudomonadota; class Alphaproteobacteria; order Sphingomonadales; family Sphingomonadaceae; genus Sphingomonas; species Sphingomonas sp. ABOLH. The sequence continues at coordinate 24,761 of NZ_QQWV01000040.1, forward strand.
ATCATTTTTCGTAAGTATGAAGAGCCTACTTGAAGGCCGACTTAGTGTGATTCAGGCATTAGTGCCGTTGCCGCATGCAACTCTATGGGCCTCTCGGAGGTAATCGGACAGTGAGTTGGTTTGGAAGTAAATGGAACATGAGTGTGTTAAGGCAGTCATGACAGCGTCCAACTATCTACAGTTCGTCATGGATGCCGTGGGTGGCTCACCTGATAGAGTTGGGTTGCATCGGCCTTCTCCTTTGCTTAGATAAGCTGCTGCGATACCTGGCTAGTGGTATCTGTTAGCTGTCTCGAATCATGGACTAAACGTAGGATATAACACCGGTTTGGGAAATTAACTATCTGAAGGCGGCCAGTGCGCGAGTACGCTGTTTGTCGCAAATAGCGCGATATACGAGACGTTCGGAAGTTAGTACTTACGCGACGTGGGCGTATCACAGCATGAAAGCGACTGTCCGCTGCCGCCTGTGTGCAGGCTATTTGTTGCACTAGCTGATCAATGGTCGCAACGCACAAGCATGGCTGAGAAATCCAGCGAGCTGCACGGTCTTGAGCAAGGCCAATCCCCCGGTCCGACGGAGGCGACCCTTCGGCCGGCTGACCGCATGCCCTCGCCAGACCTAATCTCTTGGCCGGGCCGGTCCCCAGAAGCTAACCAGGCATATGGGATCTCAGATCCGCTGCGGATCACCTACCTGCTCGTGATGGAGGACGAACGCCTCGACCGCATGACCGCGTTCCAGGGATTCGGGCGCGGCTGGTGGCTACTTATCTGGGCGTTGTACCAGCTCGCCGAACTTCCTGCTCAAGTACTTGAGCCGACATGGCCGCTTGACAGCCTCCTACGCCAGCGCATCGGGGGTGCGAGCGGTCTGAGCTGGATGCCGATCATGGCGTCCGCGTTGGATTCGCTGATGCTCGACGAAGTCGGCTTCTGCGTGGTGATGTTCACCGGAACCGAGCCGGCAGCCCGACGGGCCGCTGCTTGGGCCGCGCGGCAGCCGCGGCCGGTCCTGCACGTCTCCTCTATCGCGACACCAAGGACGATGACACCGGACGCGATGAACCTGATCGTGCTTCGGGACCACTGCCGTGCGGTCTACCAAGCGCACGGCGGCGAGATATCGCCTGACCGAAGAGCTAGGGCGCTGGAGGCTATTGAGGCCTGGACCCCGCGCCAGCCGGTCTCTATCGATCTCGACGAATTAGGTCACAACTGCACCACGCCCAATCACATGGTGCTGCGGCGAGCCGGACGAAGCCTGGGCGAAGGAATTCCCCACTGGTCGAGCATCGACGAAGATGCTTACACTGCCGCTATCCTCGCCAGCGCTACGGCAGTGATGGACGTGCGGAAAGCCGTTGGTACGAGCAACGTGAACCGTCTCTTCGTACCGCTGCCAAAGATCGTGCTGACCGAACCCGCCCTCTTCCGCTTCGCCTATGGGCGCGGGGACTCGAGGGGCACGTCGCTCGCTCCGGCTACGGTCATGATGATCCGGCGGATGCAGCAGCAGAAGGGACTGGCGCACCTTATCGAGCCCAAGCAACTCAGCATGCTCGAACATGACGGCGAATGGCAGGGCGCGGTCGCGGAGCGCCAGACTGAGACCGCCGTTCAGACCGCAGGCGTGGGCCTGATGGCGGCGCAGAGCTGCGCCGCGGTGGTCCGCCTGCGGCCGGAGGTAAATCATGTCTTCCCGAGACTGTCCGAGTTTGCCCGCAACATCCGGGCGGTGAACCCCCATGCCCGCGCTAAGTCCCCCCAGCTGCTGCAACGCCTGCAGGACGCACTCGCACGTGCAGTTGGTCCCGAACGGATCGACTTCGTTCGCCGCTACGGCGGGCCGGTGAGGATCGTGTCGGACGCGCCACTCGAACTGCTGCCGATCGACGGGCTTCCGCTGGCACTGCGCTACGACACCTCACGCATCAACGCGACGCCCGGCAACCTCATGATGGGCGAGCTGGCCGGGCGCGTGCCGATCACTGTGGATTACCGCGATCTCCTGCACGTGCTCGTGGTGAGCTCCTTCAACGAGGACGACCAGCTCCGCGACTTCATGCGCGAGGCGCTCGACCAGCTCGAGGAGGTCAGACCGGGGGAGTTCACGATAGACTTCCGGCGCGTGACGACGGTGGACGAGTTTGTCGAGGTGGTGAACGGGTCGACGGCCCCCATAATGATATTCGATGGACACGGGGTACAGGACGATGGTCGGGGCCTTGGCGGATTGCGCATTGGCGGACAAACCGTCGACATCTGGCGGCTGCGCGACCGAATGCGCTGCCCGCCTATCGTGATCTTGAGTGCCTGCGACACCCATGGACTCGACGCACCGTCTCACTCGACAGTTGGGAATAGCTTCCTTGCCGTGGGCGCGAGCACGGTGCTCGCGACGGTGCTGCCGGTGGGCGGCCGGGAAGGCGCCCTATTCATCTACCGTGCCCTCCTGCACTTGGCGGGCTTCGTTCCGGCGGCGATAGAGGTCCGCATGCGCCTGATCAGCTGGACCGAGGTCATGGCCGGCGTGCTACGGCTGTCGTTAGCCAAGGACGTGCTCGACCACCTGACCCGAAGGGGCGTGCTGCCCGACGAATCCGACCGCGCCATCTTTCGAGGAGTGCTTCGGTCGGTGCTCGACGCGGATTCCGACTGGTTCGAGACAATGATGGGGTCAGGACATAGAACGGGCACAGATATACGCTCTCATGACTGCCATCCGAAACGCTGGCCGAGTTTACCTCTTCGCTGGCCGTGAGACCAGCGTTCGCATTGACCTTGGCGGGTGTGCCGCGGACGCCTGATCGACGACGATTGATCATGCTCTCATCCGCGGGTTGGTTACCGCACTACCCGTATCCGTCGCTGGGCCTATCCTCCGTCTAAGTTCGGGCGTCGGACGAACCTGCCCCACCGTACACCGTGGATTGCCCATCACAGTCGGGTGCCCGCGGCACGCCGGCCAAGGCTATGCAGTTGGTGCGCTGGCGCCTCCTCTCGGAATCGATGTACCTGGATCAGCCGGCTATCGCTGGCGATACCCGACGGGCGATGTCCCAGGCATAGCCGACCAGTTCACGAGCGATCGCGGTGGTCACCTTGGGCTGGGGCTTTCCGGTGGCCGTCAGGCGACGGTAGCGCTGGCACAGGCGAACCTGCGCCTTCCACCCGATTGCCTGGATGTCCTCGGGCAAGTCGATGACCCGCTCACGGTAGCGTCGCTCCTCGCGAGCGGGCAGCCGATACGACCAGCCCGCCTCGATCAACATCGTCCGTGCCTGCGCGTTGCCCGCCCGGGTAATCCGGCCCCGCTTGGTCCTGGCACCGCTGGAGTGCTCGGACGGCACCAGGCCGACATACGCCATCAGCTGCTTGGGATTGTCGAAGCGGGTGAGATCGCCCACCTCGGCGACCAGCGTCGCGGCGCTGACCAGCCTGATACCGCGCAGTACCTGCAGATTGCGGACCAGTGGCGCGAAACACCATGCATCCACCGCTTCAGCCAGCGCCGCCTCCAGGCGCGCGACCCGTGCCTGGGCCTCCAGCACCCGCTTCTGCATTTCCTCGAATGCCAGCTGTTGGTGGGGAAACTCAAACCGCTGCTCGGACAGCCACCGCCAGTACATTTTCGTCCAGGCCGCCTTGCCGCCAAAACGACGATCATGCCGCAACAGGAAGCTGCGCACCGTCTGCTTGGCCCCGATGGCATCGTCCTGCGCGCTGCGTCGCGCGCGAATGAGATCGCGTACCGCCTCGTGCGCTTCGTCCGGCACCCAGATCGCGGTGAGTTCGCCGGCGCGTAGCAGCCGCGCCAGGGTCATCGCGTCACGCCGGTCCGTCTTCACATGGTCACCCGGGCGTCGCGGCATCATCGAGGGGGCAATGACAATGCAATTCTGTCCCAGCTTTGACAGCAGCCGATGCAGGCCATATCCACAGGGACCCGCTTCGTAGCAGACGTTCAACGTTACGCCCGGTCCCGTCAGCCGCTTGACCAGCTTCCTGATCGCATCGTCCTCGTTGGCGACCGTGCCGACGAAACGCACCTCGCCTCCGCGTTCCCCATCGGCAACCGCGACCGCGATGGTTTCCTTATGAACGTCCAGACCAACGTATTTCACTGCCTCCGTCATGGCTCGCCTCCGCTGCTGACAAATCCATCTTCAGCATCTCAGATTCGAGCCTCCGAGGCTCCGGCAGTCATGGGGTCTAAGCGTCTCTGCGCGCACTTATGGGTCGACTCTATGCGTCGACGACTCCAGCATTCCAAAGGCATCCATCGGACAGTTGTAGCATCGCCTCTCGTCGCAGAGCCGGCATATCGTCAGCGCCGAGACAGCGTCGTCAGACATCTGCGCAAGTATTGTCTCGGCAATACGTTCCAGCACGAGGCGGTCAGCATTCGAGACATGGCTAAGGATTTCGGATAAAGTCTCGTTTCTTCGTTGCAGGATCGCAGATAGGCGAGTCTCGCCTGCCTCAGTGAGCATCAGCGCTACTGCACGACGGTCCCGTAGCGCTTTGGATCGAACGGCGAACCCGGCTGCAACCAATCGATCGACAAGCCGCACCGTCCCCGCGTGGGACAAGCCTAGCACCCGTCCTAATTCGTCGATCGAAAGACCGGTCGCGTGACCGATGACGACGATCGCCGCGGTGGTTTCGCCACCGCCGGGTATCGTCGGGTCGAATGCCGCCTTCTTAATTCGATCGGTGATGCCCACTGCGAGGGCGCCGAACAGATTGACGAGCCGGTCCGAGAGTACGTTCAAAGGGTTGCCTCATTCATTGACGGCGTATAGTGTATGCGCAGCGCATATATCACGCCTGTCTAAGCATGAAGGCAGGTCATGCGCCATGATGAAAGCGAGGCACCATGTTTTCGACATTACACATAGCTGAAAAGACGACCGGCTCTCGCGGGTCTCTCGCGTTGCTGCGCTGGGCGCTGGTGGTCATCTTTCTCTGGTTCGGTTGCATGAAATTCACGAGCTATGAAGCGATGGGCATCGCGCCATTGATGAAGAACAGTCCGATCATGAGCTGGATTCCGGCCGTTTTTGGGGTGCAGGGTGGAAGCTATTTTATAGGCACCGTCGAGCTCGCGACGGCCGCTGCGCTGATTATCGGTGCTTTCAACAAGACGGCCTCCGCTCTCGGCGCGGCGATGTCATGCCTGACTTATGCCGTGACACTGACGTTTTTCCTGAGCACGCCTGGCGTCGCCGAGCCGACCGCTGGCGGGTTCCCGGCGATTTCGGCCGGAACCGGACAGTTCCTGTTGAAGGACCTGGTGCTTCTTGCGGCATCAGCGTGCCTTCTACTTGCGTCCATACGGACAGCAGACGCGTGACGGCAAACAGGTGATAGGCGACGCTCCGGACCTGCGCTTTTGCCGAACCATACCCGCCTCAGCCCATAACGATCGACAAACCCTGTCGCTTTGATAGGGTGTTCGAAAACATGCTTTCGAGGGTTTGTCGTACATGCTGGTCGGATATATGCGGGTGTCAACGACCGATGACCGCCAAACGGTCGATCTCCAGCGGGACGCGCTCGTCGCAACCGGGGTCGATCATCGGCATCTCCATACCGACAAGGCATCCGGCGCGCGCGACGACCGACCAGGCCTGAAAGCCTGCCTCGACTATCTGAACGCGGGCGACACACTGATCGTGTGGAAGCTCGACCGGCTCGGACGCTCGCTGCCGCACCTGCTGACGATCGTCACCGATCTGAAGGCGCGCGGCATCGCGTTCCGGTCGCTGACCGAGCAGATGGATACGACCACGCCGCACGGCGAATTGCTGTTCTCGCTGTTCGGTGCATTGGCACAATATGAGCGTGCGCTCACGCGCGAACGGGTGATGGCGGGACTGGCTGCTGCCAAACGCCGGGGACGCCAAGGTGGCCGCCCGCCGATGATCGACGCCGAAACGCTCGAGCGGATCACCGCCGCGCTGGATGGCGGGGCCAGCAAGGCGTCCGTCTGCCGGACCTTCAAGGTGCCGCGTTCGACCCTTCTCGGCACGCTTGCCCGGATCGGCTGGACCGCACCGGCCAAGGTCTAAGCCGATGCCGCGTCGCGCCGTCCTGTCGGACGAGCAACGCGCGGCGTTGCTCGCGCTTCCCGACGACGAAACCCTGCTCGTCCAGCACTGGACATTGAGCCGGGACGACTTGGCCATCATCGTCCGCCGGAGGCGACCGCATAACCGGCTGGGTTTCGCGATCCAGCTTTGCGCGCTGCGCTATCCTGGCCGTTTCCTGCGACCCGGTGAACTGATCCCTGATACGCCGCTCGCGTTCGTCGCAGAGCAATTGCAGGTCGGACCCGAGGTGCTGGCCGACTACGCGACGCGCGGCCCGACCCGGTACGAACAGCTCGATGCACTGCGCGATGCATTCGGCTTCATGCCGCTCAGTCGGCCGCTGCGAACGACGTTGCAGGAATGGCTCCTGCCGATCGCGCTGACGACGACCAGCGGGGCTAGGCTGGCGCGCGTGATGCTGGATGAGTGCCGGCGACGGCGCATCATTGTGCCGGGCATCAGTTCGGTCGAGCGGATGGTCGCACAGGCGTTGCTCGATGCCGAACGCCATGTCGCCGAGCATCTGACCCGAGGACTCGATGCTCGACAGCGCCGGCTGCTCGATGCGCTTCTCCTGCCCCACACAGGCACGAACTTGAGCGATCTGGCCTGGGTGCGGCAGTCACCCGGCAAGCCCGGCCGAAAGACATTCGCCGCCATCATCGAGCGACTGACACTGCTTCGGGCCATCGGGATCGATCCGGATATCGCCGTAGGCGTCCATCCCGAGCGCCTCCGACGCCTGTGCCAGGAAGGCGTGCGGCTGACCGCGCAACATGTTCGGACGCTGCAAGCGACGCGGCGTCGCGCCACATTGGTGGCGACCATCCTCGAAACCATCGTTACCCTCACCGACGATGCGGTGCTGATGTTCGATCGCCTGCTTGGGCAGATGTTCCGGCGCGAACAGAACAGCGCGGACACGACACTCAAGCGCAACCGGCGCACCATCAACGGCAAAATCCGGCTGCTTGCCCAACTCGGCGCTGCCTTGCTCGCCGCCAAGATATCAGGTGGCGATATCGGCGCTGCGGTCGAGGCAGCGATCGGATGGAATGATCTCGGCCGCGAGGTCGATGAAGCCCGCAAGCTGATCCGCCCCGATTCGGTCGATCCCGTCGCGGTCGCCGCGACCAATTACCCCGTCCTCCGACAGGTCGGTCCCTCGTTCATCGCCTCGTTCACATTCGGGGCGGTGCCAGCCTGCCATGCGCTCGCGCGAGCGGTCGCGATCATGCGCGACCTTCATTTTGGTCATCTGCGCAAATTGCCTGCAGGCACGCCAGTCGGCTTCATCCGGCAAGCTTGGCGTCGGGCGATCGGCACCGGCATTCCCGATCGCAGGATCTATGAATTGTGCGTGCTGGTCGAGCTTCGCGACCGGCTTCGCGCCGGCGACATGTGGGTCGAGGGAAGCCGACGCTATCGTGCTGTCGAGCAGCAACTCATTCCTGCCCCCGTATTCGCCAACATGCGCGCGGCCGGCCCCTTGCCGATACCGGCACCGGATACGGCCGATATCTGGCTGGCCGAACGACGCGCCCGCCTCGCCCGTCGATTGGCCGAGGTCGAGCGAAAGGCGGAGACGGACGCGCTGGAAGACGTGCAGCTCAGCTTGGGCAGGCTGCGGATTTCGCCCTTGAAGGCGATTACTCCCGAGGAATCCGATACCGCCCTTGCGCCGCTCTATGCGCATCTGCCCGCGATCCGCATCACCGACCTTCTTGCCGAAGTCGATCGATGGACCGGGTTCAGCCAGTGCTTCACGCATCTGCAAAGTGGCCGTGCCGCGGATGAACCACGTGCGATCCTCACGGCGGTGCTCGCCGATGCCACCAATCTGGGCCATACGCGCATGGCGGAAGCCTGCAATCTCGTGACCCAGCGCCAACTCGGTTGGCTCGCCTCGTGGCATCTGCGCGAGGAAACCTACGGTCGCGCGCTCGCCCGGCTTGTCGACGCCCAACACACCGCGCCGCTGGCCGCGCTGTTCGGGTCCGGCACCTCGTCCAGCTCAGACGGTCAGAACTTTCCGCTCGACCGCCGCGCCCAGGCAACCGGCGCAGTCAATCCGCACAAGGGGACAGAGCCGGCTGTCTCCTTTTACAGCCACGTCTCGGATCGCTACGCGCCGTTCCATTCCACAGTTATCTCCGCTTCGGCGAGCGAGGCGGCACAGGTGCTCGACGGGCTGCTCCACCACGGCGCCGATCTGCACATCGAAGAGCATCACGTCGATGGCGGGGGCGTCTCCGACCATGTGTTCGCGCTATGTCATCTGCTTGGGTTCCGGTTCGCGCCGCGTATCCCGAATATCGCCGCACGCCGTTTGCACCTGTTTAACGGCATCGAACCCGGCCCCGATATTGCGCCGCTGGTCGCGGGCCGCATCGACGAAGGTCTGATCGAGGCACACTGGGACGACGTGCTGCGACTGGGAACCTCGATCCGCACAGGCGTCGTCAGCGCCTCGATCATGCTGGAACGGCTCGGCTCCTATCCACGCGCCAACGGCCTGGCACTGGCGTTGCGCGAGATCGGTCGCGTCGAGCGTACCCTGTTCACGCTCGACTGGATCGAGCAGCCCGAACAGCGTCGCCGCGCCACCCGCGAACTCAACAAGGGAGAAGCGGAAAATGCCCTGAAACGCGCCATCTTCTTCCATCGCATCGGCCGTATCCGCGATCATGCGCTGCAAGCCCAAAGCCATCGGGCGAGCGCGCTGAACCTCGTCGCCGGTGCCATCGTCCTGTGGAACACGACCTACCTGCAAGCCGCCCGGATGCATCTCGCCAACCTCGGCCGGCCGGTCCCGCCGGACCTGCTGCAACACCTATCACCGCTCGGTTGGCAGCATATCAATCTCACCGGCGATTACCTCTGGACCGATCCCGATGCGCCATCCACCGCGCTCAGACCGCTTCGCCAGATGCGCGCCGTCGAAGGCACGGCAAAACCTTAGACCCCATGACTGCCAGAGCCTCGGAGGCTCGAATCTGAGATGCTGATGATGGATTTGTCAGCAGCGGAGACGAGTCATGACGGAGACGGTGAAATACGTTGGTCTGGACGTTCATAAGGAAACCATTGCGGTCGCGGTTGCCGATGGGGAACGCGGAGGCGAGGTGCGTTTCGTCGGCACGGTCGCCAACGAGGACGATGCGATCAGGAAGCTGGTCAAGCGGCTGACTGGACCGGGCGTGACGTTGAACGTCTGCTACGAAGCTGGTCCCTGCGGGTATGGCTTGCATCGGCTGCTGACGAAGCTGGGACAGAATTGCATCGTCATCGCCCCCTCGATGATGCCGCGGCGCCCGGGTGACCATGTAAAGACGGACCGGCGTGACGCGATGACCCTGGCGCGGCTGCTACGCGCTGGCGAACTCACCGCAATCTGGATACCGGACGAAGCGCACGAGGCGGTACGCGATCTCATCCGCGCGCGACGCAGCGCGCAAGATGATGCCATCGGAGCCAAGCAGACAGTGCGCAGCTTCCTGTTGCGTCATGATCGTCGTTTCGGTGGCAAGGCGGCCTGGACGAAAATGTACTGGCGGTGGTTGTCCGAGCAGCGGTTCGATTTTCCCCACCAACAGCTGGCATTCGAGGAAATGCAGAAGCGGGTGCTGGAGGCGCAGGCACGGGTTGGGCGCTTAGAAGCGGCGCTGACTGAAGCGGTGGACGCATGGTGTTTTGCGCCGCTGGTCCGCAATCTACAGGTCCTGCGCGGTATCAGGCTGGTCAGCGCTGCGACGCTGGTCGCTGAAGTAGGCGATCTCACCCGCTTCGACAATCCCAAGCAACTGATGGCGTATGTCGGCTTGGTGCCGTCCGAGCACTCCAGCGGCGCTCGGACCAAACGGGGCCGGATCACCCGCGCGGGCAACGCGCAGGCACGAACCATGCTGATTGAGGCGGGCTGGTCGTATCGACTGCCCGCTCGCGAGGAACGACGCTACCGTGAGCGGGTCATCGACTTGTCCGAGGACATCCAGGCGATCGGGTGGAAAGCGCAGGTTCGCCTGTGCCAGCGCTACCGTCGCCTGGCGGCCACGGGCAAGCCTCAGCCCAAGGTGACCACCGCGATCGCGCGTGAACTGGTCGGCTATGCCTGGGACATCGCCCGTCGGGTGTCGCCGGCGATAGCCGGCTGATCCACCCACGACATTAACGAGAGGAGGCGCCAGCGCACCAACTGCATAGCCTTGGCCGGCGTGCCGCGGGCACCCGACTGTGATGGGCAATCCACGGTGTACGGTGGGGCAGGTTCGTCCGACGCCCGAACTTAGACGGAGGATAGGCCCAGCGACGGATACGGGTAGTGCGGTAA
>NZ_QQWV01000041.1:0-34861 GCF_003951715.1 Sphingomonas sp. ABOLH
TTCGGCCGCCTCAAGGACTGGCGCCGCGTCGCAACCCGCTACGACCGCTGCCCGACAGCCTTCTTCTCCGCCATCGTCCTCGCTGCCACCGTCATCTTCTGGCTGTAATCAACGAGTCCTGACCCTAGCATCTGGGATTTTTACGAACGACGCGTCCGGCGGGTTTTCCCTGCTATCATCTTCTTGTATATTTGCACCTTGGTGGCGTCTGCCATAATTCTACTTCCCGATGAAACGCTGCAGCAAGCGAAGAACACGGCGGCATCCGCTCTTTTTGCATCGAACATCTATTTTTATACTCAGTTCGACTATTTTGATGCTTCCTCCGAATTTAACGCCTTGCTTCACACGTGGTCTCTTTCGGTCGAAGAGCAGTTTTATATTTTCTTCCCGCCCCTGCTGGCATTTGTCCATCGCCGCTTTCCTGCAGCGCTCAAGCCCTTGGTCGGATTTATTCTCGTCATAACTCTGATTTTGTCGCAGTGGAGACTAGCTACCGATCCGTCTGCAGCATTTTATCTCGTCCAGTATCGGGCGTGGGAACTGATGATCGGGTCGGTTTTAGCTCTTGGCATGATTCCCGAGTCGCGCGGTGGCGTCGTCGCCGATGTTGTCGGTGCAATTGGCCTGGGATGTATCGGCGCCAGCGCGCTACTCCTGACCAAAATCAGCAGCTTTCCCGGAATCAATGCGGCTCCCGCGTGCATTGGTGCAGCGTGCCTGATCTGGTCGGGGTCGGCCCGTCGTACGTTGGCAGGACGATTGCTTAGCATCCCGCCCGCCCGCTTTTTCGGCAAGATTTCTTATTCTCTGTACCTTTGGCACTGGCCGATTTGGGTCTTGGGCAATCAGGTGTACGAACCGAGGAACAGTGCTGGTCGGCTGGTCTACATCGCGATCGCGATCATAGCGGCGACCCTGTCCTGGCGGTTTGTCGAGCAACCGTTCCGCAAACGCGATGAGGCCGTTTCCTCAAAGCGCGTCGTGGCGATCGGTGTGGGATCGATGCTATTCGTCCTCGCTTTCGCCGCTGCCACACCGTTCGTCGCACGTGCCTATTGGCAAGTGCCTGCTCGTGTCGAGCGGGTGGCAAAGTTCATCAACTATCGCGCGGATGACAACTTCCGCGTCGGCAGTTGCTTCCTTACCACCCGCGACACATTCGTATCCTATGCGCGCGATACGTGCCTCCCCATTTCGTCGACGAAACCGAACTATCTGCTTCTAGGCGACAGCCATGCGGCGCATTTCCTGCCCGGTATGATGGCACAACGGGATATTAACCTGCTACAGGCGACCGCATCGGGTTGCCGCCCCGTGGCCGATCCCACCGGGGAGCGTCGCTGTACGGCCTTGATGCATTTCATCACGGACGAATTCCTCCCCCGGCACCGCATGGACACGGTTATCATCTCCGCCCGTTGGGCGAATGACGATTGGCCCGCTCTGCGTCGCCAGATCGAACACGTTCGTCGCTACGCCAATCACGTCATCATATTCGGCCCGATCGCTGAATATGACCGCGCATTACCACGCGTCCTTGCCACCGCCTTGTATCGCAACGATCCAAGCGTACTGGCAGATCATCGTGTCGCCGACAGGCGCGCGCTCGATGCCGAGTTCAAACGGAAGGTACCCACGACCGGAGCAATCTACGTCTCGGTCTACGACGCAATTTGTCCTGATGGGCGTTGCACGCTTTGGACAGCCGACGGTAATCCGGTCCAATCGGATTATGGTCATCTGTCGGCGGAGGGGTCGAAGTTGATGATCGACCGAATCCGCCGTAACCATCCGTTCCCGCTCAAGTAGCGCCGGTCGGTCAGAGGGACGGGGATTTCGAACCTTAGTTGCGAAATCCCTGTTGCAACCTGCCTAAACCACGGTATTCGGCACCTCTCCCGCAGAGGGGGCGCTTAGCTCAGTTGGTAGAGCATCTCGTTTACACCGAGAGGGTCGGCGGTTCGAGCCCGTCAGCGCCCACCACCGCGCAGCGCAGGATGGGCTGCAAGCAGCACACACCATGCGCCAGCGCGGCCAGCGGGTCGAAGCCAGGCCATAAGGCGCGGCTTCGCCACGACTGACGGCCTGCGCGGGTGCGATGCGGTTTTTTGCGTGGCTCCTGAGCCGCCTTGGCCTGCGCTAGCGCAGAACGGCACTGGATGAGTGGCCTGCCGCGCCGCTCCAAGGCGACACTCCCTACGCCCAGCCCAACCCCGCCTTCGCCACCGCCTGGCCATAGCGTTCCATCCCCGTCACCGCCTGCGCGGTGAGGGCGACGAACGCCCGGCGGCGGTCGCTCGGGTCTTCGCGGCGCATCAGCAGGCCGGCATCGGTCATCGCCGTGATCCAGCGCAGCGCCGTCGTCGGCGGCACGGCGGCGGCGATGCACAGGCTCGACACCGATACCGTCAGCCCCTCCAACCGGGCGGCGAACAGGTCGAGCAGCATGTCCCAGGCGGGATCGGCGAACAGGTCCTTCGGAAAATACTGGTCGCGCATCCGGCGGGCGCGGATCGCGCCGCGCACGGTTGCGGCCGTGATCTCGACCGGTGCCTCGCTTTCGGACGGGGGTGCCACAAAGTCCGACCCGCGGTCGCGCACGCCGTCGCCGGCCCCTCCGTCGCGGCTGAGCTTGAGCAGCGCTTCGGCGATACGCGCGATCTCGGCGTTCAGTCGGCGCAGGCGTTCGGCGTCGCGCTCCGCGGCGTGCATCCCGTCAGCGACGCCGCCGCTCAGCGCAATCGCCGCAACCCGCTCCTCGGGCCGGGCGTCGCACAACAGGATCGCCGGGCCACCCAGCAGGTGCAGCGACACGATGTCGAGCGCATCGAGCGGGAAACTGGCGACGATCTGCGCCCGGTCGCGCCGGGCGCGTGCGACCAGCAGCGGCAGGGTGCGGTCGAGGTCCGCCGGATCGACGCCCGCCGCCTCGACCAGCAGCAGGTCGGCATGCGGGATCGCATCGAGCGCGTCGGCGATCCCGGCAAAGCCGATCGTGTCGCCGACCTGCACCCCGGCCGCGCGCGCCGCCTGTGCCGCATCGTCCGCCGCAATCGCATCGTCGGCGACGATGATCGCCCGCCGCGTTGCCGGCTCACCAAATCCTTCGAACGCCGTCAAACCGTCCCCCTGTCCTATCCGTATACGGGACCCGATAGGAGGGACGGGCCGGCTTAGTCCATCGCCTTCACGATTTCCTCGACCATCTTCTTGGCGTCGGCGAGCAGCATCATGGTGTTGTCGCGGTAGAAGACCTCGTTATCGACCCCGGCATAGCCCACCCCGCCCATCGACCGCTTGATGAACAGCACGGTCTTTGCCTTTTCGACGTCGAGCACCGGCATGCCGTAGATCGGCGAGGTCTTGTCGGTCTTCGCCGCCGGGTTGGTCACGTCGTTGGCGCCGATGACGAAGGCGACGTCGGTCTGTGCGAATTCGGCGTTGATGTCCTCCAGCTCGAACACATCGTCATAGGGCACATTGGCTTCGGCGAGCAGCACGTTCATATGCCCCGGCATCCGCCCCGCGACCGGATGGATGGCGTATTTCACGCGGACGCCATGTTCCTTCAGCTTGTCGCCCATTTCCCTGAGCGCATGCTGCGCCTGCGCCACCGCCATGCCGTAGCCGGGGACGATGATGACCTGTTCGGCCTGCTGCATCAGGAAGGCGGCGTCCTCTGCCGATCCGCGCTTCCACGGCCGGTCGATCGCCGCCGCGCCTCCCCCGCCGCTGTCGGTCGCGCCAAAGCCGCCGGCGATCACACTGATGAAGCTGCGGTTCATCGCGCGGCACATGATGTAGCTGAGGATCGCGCCCGACGAGCCGACCAGCGCGCCGGTGATGATCATCGCGGTATTGCCGAGGGTGAAGCCCATCGCCGCCGCCGCCCAGCCCGAATAGCTGTTGAGCATCGACACGACGACCGGCATGTCCGCCCCGCCGATCGGGATGATCAGCAGGAAACCGATCGCGAACGACAGCACGACCACCGCCCAGAACGGCCAGCTGTCCTGCGTATGCGCGAACTGCGCGACCAGCAGCAGGATCGCGGCCAGCGTGGCGAGGTTGATGACGTGCCGGCCGGGCAGCAGGATCGGCTTGCCCGACATCGATCCGTTGAGTTTCAGGAAGGCGATGACCGACCCCGAAAAGGTGATCGCGCCGATTGCGACGCCCAGCCCCATCTCGACCTTGCTGACGGGATTGATGACCGCGAAGGGCTGTCCGATCATCGGGATCACCATCTTCGCGATGCCGAACGCCTGCGGGTTCAGATAGGCGGCGATCCCGACCAGGACGGCGGCGAGACCGACTAGCGAGTGGAAGGCGGCGACCAGCTGCGGCATCGCGGTCATCGCGATGCGCTTGGCGGTGGTCAGGCCGATGACCGCACCGATCGCGATGGCGATCAGGATTTCGGCGATCGTGACGACATCATAGCTCCACGTTTCGCCATAGAGGTCGGATCGCTCCGACAGTCCGCCGACGATCGGCAGATGCGTAAAGATCGTGGTCAGCACCGCGATCCCCATGCCGATCATGCCGAGCCGATTGCCCCGCCGGCTGGTCGCTGGCGACGACAGGCCGCGCAGCGCGAGGATGAAGCACACGCCCGCCACCAGATAGGCGAAGGCGACCCATGGATTGACCGGTGCGTGCATCCCCTCACCCCTTCTTCTTGTACATGGCGAGCATGCGTTCGGTGACGGCGAACCCGCCGAAGATATTGATGCTGGCCAGCACCACGCCGAGCAGCCCCAGCCATTTGGCCCCCGGCACGCCCGCGGCGGCGGCGGCGATCAGCGCGCCGACGATGATGACCGAGGAGATGGCGTTGGTGACCGCCATCAACGGCGTATGCAGCGCCGGCGTCACCGACCAGACGACATAATAGCCGACGAAGCAGGCGAGGACGAAGATCGACAGGATCGAGAGGAAGTCCATCGAGTTATCCTTCAAGATCCTCCCCAAGCATGCTTGGGAAGGGGGACCGCCGGCGCAGCCGGGGGTTGGAGGGGCAGCGCGGTCTCGGCGATCGCTTCGGCCGCGGCGCCGGGGTCGGCTAGCACGTCACGGGCGGGGATGCGGACGATGGTCAGGCCCCGTGCAGCGAGGACGGCGTCCCGCTCAGCGTCGCGCGCAGAACGGCTCCCCCGATCATGCGCCTCGCCGTCGATCTCAATCGACAGCTTGGCTCGCGCGCAATAGAAGTCGAGCACGTACTTCAAGATCGGATGCTGCCGCCGAAACTTCAGGCCATAGGGTTCAAGTCGCAGGCGTTGCCACAGCAGCACTTCGGGCAAGCTCATTTCGCGCCGCAGGCGTCGTGCCTGTCGGACCGTCGAAGCCCCTCCACCACGCTGCGCGTGGTCCCCCTCCCCATGCGACGCATGGGGAGGATTTGAGGAGGTGATCGCTCTCACCGTTTCGCCAGCACCTGTTCCGCCAGCAGCCGCTGGATCGCGGCCGGGTCGGCGTTGCGGCTGACCTTCAGGACCATCGGCGTCGCCTGCCCGGTGACCCACAGGTGCAGGTCGCTGTCGAGGTCGAACGTCCCGGCGCTTTCGACCGAAAAGCCGGTGATCGAGCGATAGGGTACGCTGCGGAAGGCGATCTTGGAGCCGGTGATGCCCTGCACGTCGACCAGCACGAAGCGCAGGTTGGTGAGGAAGGCGGTGTCGCGGAGCGAGCGGAAGGCGGCCAGTACCTCCTCCCCCGCGATCAGGGCGTGGCCGTATTTTTCGTGGATTTCGGCCGGATCGACCTCGTGGCTGCTGAACAGACTCATTGATATTCCCCCTTCAAGCGGTCAGGCGTGTGTTCGTCACCTGGCCGTCCTGCGTCAGGCGGATCGCCTGCGTTACCTCGTCATCGGCGGGCAGGATCGGGCGGCCGGCGTCCTTGTCCCAATAGGCGGCCAGAAAGTTGTAAAGGTTGCGCGCAAACAATGCCGATGCGTCCGCGGCAAGGCGGCTCGCCACGTTGCGATGGCCGACGATGTTGACACCGTGTCGCTGAACCACCTCGCCCGCGACCGATCCTTCGACATTGCCGCCCTGTTCGACCGCGAGGTCGACGATGACGCTGCCCGGCCGCATCGAGGCGATCTGCGCGTCGCTGATGAGCCGGGGAGCGGGCCTGCCCGGGATCAGCGCGGTGGTGATGACGATGTCCTGTTTCGCGATATGGGCGGAGACCAGCTCGGCCTGTGCGGCCTGATACTCGGCGCTCATTTCGCCGGCATAGCCGCCCGCGCCTTCGCCCTCGATGCCTGCAACCTTCTCCACGAAGATCGGCTTGGCGCCCAGAGACAGGATCTGTTCCCTGGTCGCCGAGCGCACGTCGGTCGCGCTGACCTGCGCCCCCAGCCGGCGCGCGGTGGCGATCGCCTGCAAGCCCGCCACGCCGACGCCCATGACGAATACCCGCGCCGCGCTGATCGTACCGGCCGCCGTCATCATCATCGGGAAGGCGCGACCATATTCCGATGCGGCGTCGAGCACCGCCTTGTACCCCGCCAGGTTCGCCTGCGACGACAAGATGTCCATCGACTGGGCGCGGGTGATGCGCGGCATCCATTCCATCGCCAGCGCCTCCAGCCCGAGCGCGGCGTACCCTTCGATCCGCGCGCGGTCGCCGAACGGATTGAGGCTCCCCAGCAGCCATGCACCGCGCTTTGCGCCGGAAAGGCTTTCCGGCGCGGGCGCGGCGACGCCCAGCACGATGTCGGCATCGGCCAGTATCTGCGCGCGGCCGCCGATGGTGGCGCCGGCGGCGGCATAGGCGGCATCGTCGATCGACGCAGCCGTCCCCGCCCCCGTTTCCACCGCCACCTCGGCGCCGAGGCCGATCAACTTCTTAACCGTTTCGGGGGTCGCGGCGACCCGGCGTTCGCCGGCGGCCTGTTCGGCGAGCAGCGCGACCTTCACGTCAGCCCGCGATCAGATAGATGACCAGTGCGGCGATCAGGGCGCAGATCACGGTGCCCCAGGTGAACCAGCGCAGGAAGCTGTTGTACGTCCCGGCATGGGCGGGCGGGCGGCCTTCTACTGCCATCGGAACTCCTCTCGATCCGTTATCTTGGCGCAAGACTAGCGCGCCGCCACCCGCGCGCCAAGCCCTGTGCCGACGCGCCGTTCCGAGGCCGCAGGAAACGACATTGCGTCATCGGCTTAAGTCGAATTTTACGAACGTCTGCGCATGGTTGCTCCGTTACGGGACGATAGGGACACATGGACAGCATATGACGCGCGACGGGCAAAGGCTGTTGATGGTGATCGACGACGAACCGGCGCAGCGGCGGCTGGTCGCGGCGATCGCGGGGCGGCGCGGGTGGCGCACGCTGTTCGCGCGGGATGGGGAAAGCGCGCTGGCGATGCTCGGCACGCCCGACGGCATGGCGCTGGACGCGGTGCTGCTGGACCATTGGTCGCCGGATGCCGATGCGACCGCGCTGATCGCCGAATTGCGCCGCAACCGCCCGGCGCTGCCGATCCTGTTGCTCACCGCCAATGAATCGGTGGCGGGCGCGGTCGCGGCGATGCGCGCGGGGGCGAGCGATTTCCTGGTCAAGCCGATCGCCGCCGAACGGCTGCTGACCGCCCTGGAAGCCGCGGCCGGTGGTGCCACGCGCGGCGAGCTGCGCCCACTGACCGAGAAACTGTCGATGACGCTGGCATTCGAGGAGATCGTCGGGTCGGCCCCGCAATTCCGCGCTGCCCTCGCCATCGCCGCCAAGGCGGCCCGCGCGCGGGTGCCGGTGCTGATCGAGGGCGAAAGCGGGGTCGGCAAGGAAGTGGTCGCGGATGCGATCCACGCCGCATCCCCGCGCGCCCGCAAGCCGATGGTGCGGGTCAATTGCGGCGCGATCCCCGCCAATCTGGTCGAAAGCGAGCTGTTCGGCCACGAAAAGGGCGCGTTCACCGGCGCGTTCGAACGCAAGATCGGCCGGTTCCAGGAAGCGGACGGCGGCACGATCTTCCTCGACGAGATCGGCGAAATGCCGTTCGAGACGCAGGTGAAGCTGCTGCGGGTGCTGCAATCGGGCGAGATCCATGCGGTCGGCGCGCGCCATCCGCGCGAGGTGGACGTGCGCGTCATCGCCGCGACCAACAAGACGCTGACGCAGGAGGTCGAGGCCGGACGGTTCCGCGAGGACCTGTATTACCGGTTGAACGTCGTGCAGGTGACGATCCCGCCGTTGCGCGACCGCATCGGCGACATTCCCGCGCTGGCCCGCCACCTGATGGCGCGGATCGCGCAGCAGCCGGGGCTGCGGCCGCTGGGGATCACCGACGATGCCATTGCGCTGCTCGGCACCTATCCGTGGCCGGGCAATGTCCGCCAGTTGCAGAACGCGCTGTTCCGTGCGGCGGTGCTGTGCGACGGGGACGCGCTGACCCGGGCCGATTTCCCCGAGATCGCACAGATCGCGGAAGGCGGCGCGCCGCAGCCGGTGCTGCCCGCGCAACGCCACGATGTTGCGGGCGGTGTCACGCTGTTCCGCCCCGACGGAAACCTGCGCGCGCTGGAGGAGATCGAGGCCGACGTCATCCGCCTCGCCATCGGCCATTATCGCGGGCGGATGACCGAGGTCGCCCGGCGGCTGGGGATCGGGCGGTCGACGCTGTATCGGAAATTGGGCGAATTGGGGATCGACCAGAACGCCGCTTGAGGGATTTTCGCCCCCCCTTCGAAAGGTCGTCACCCCGGACTTGATCCGGGGTCCCGCTTGCTTGCTACGGCGGCAGAAGAAGCGGGACCCCGGGTCAAGCCCGGGGTGACGGGTGGGGTTGCTTCCATCGTCATTCCCGCGAAGGCGGGAATCCATTGCCGCAACGGTTCTGCGTGATCCGGGACGTCAGCGTCTATGGACTCCCGCCTTCGCGGGAGTGACGAAGAATTGGGTTCGGCCTGCAACAGGCCGTATCCCCGCGCAGGCGGGGATCCAGAGCCACAGGCGTCGCGCTTTGTAACCCTGGATCCCCGCCTGCGCGGGGATACACAAGCAAGGGCACGATACCAGTGCTTCGGGCGCCCTGGATCCCCGCCTGCGCGGGGATACAGATGTGATGACCGGCGGCTTCGATCCATCGCGGCTTGGATCCCCGCCCCCGCGGGGATACGGATCAGCTGCGTCAGGCGACCACCTCCCGCCATTCCCCCGGCGCCAGCCCTTCGACACTCCACGGCCCGATCCGCCAGCGCACCAGCCGGAGCGTCGGCAGGCCGACCGCCGCCGTCATCCGCCGCACCTGCCGGTTGCGCCCTTCGCGGATGGTGAGCGACAGCCAATGGTCGGGCACGCTCTTGCGGAAGCGTATCGGCGGCACGCGCTCCCACAGGTCGGGCGGGTCGATCGCCATCACCTCCGCCGGGCGGGTCGGGCCGTCGTTGAGCGCGACGCCCTGCCGCAGCCGGTCGAGCGCGGCGGCGTCGGGCGCGCCCTCTACCTGCACGAGATAGGTCTTGGGCAGCTTGAACCGGGGATCGGCGATCCGCGCCTGCAGGCGGCCGTCGTCGGTCAGCAGCAACAGCCCCTCGCTGTCGCGGTCAAGCCGCCCGGCGGGATAGACGCCGGGCACCGCGACATGGTCCGACAGCGTGGCACGCGCGCCCTGCGTCCCGCGATCGGTGAATTGCGACAGCACGTCATAGGGTTTGTTGAGAAGGATCAGCCGCGCCATGGCGCTCTGTCGGCGATCCGCCCCGCGCTGTCGAGGGGGCGGGAACCGCTATCGTCGCGGCACGTCCCTGCCCTATAGCCCGGTCCGCCTATCGAGGGAGAGCGCCCATGAAGACCGTTTCGACCGCCCGCGCCCATGGCGGCACGCAGGGCGTCTATTCACATGAATCGACCGCCACCGGCACGACGATGACCTTTTCGGTGTTCGTGCCGCCGCTGGACGAAGGGCAGCGCGCGCCGGTGCTGTGGTATCTCTCCGGCCTGACCTGCACCCATGCCAATGTCACCGACAAGGGCGAGTTCCGTGCGGCGTGCGCCGAGGCGGGGATCGCCTTCATCGCGCCCGACACTTCGCCGCGCGGCGAAGGCGTGCCCGACGACCCGCAAGGCGCGTGGGATTTCGGGCTGGGCGCGGGTTTCTATGTCGATGCGACCGAGGAGCCGTGGGCGAAGCATTACCGGATGCGGTCGTACGTCGAGGACGAGCTGCCCGCGCTGATCGTCAGCGAATTTCCGATGCTCGATTGCAGCCGCCAGTCGATCACCGGCCATTCGATGGGCGGGCATGGCGCGCTGACCATCGCCCTGCGCAATCCCGACCGGTTCCGGTCGGTGTCGGCCTTTGCGCCGATCGTCGCGCCGGGCCAGGTGCCGTGGGGCGAGAAGGCGCTGGGCGGCTATCTCGGCGACGACCGGTCGGCATGGCGCGCGGCGGATGCGGTGGCGATGATCGAGGATGGCGCGCGGGTGAAGGAGGTGCTGGTCGATCAGGGCGATGCCGACAATTTCCTGGCCGAACAGCTGCGGCCGGAATTGCTGGCGCGGGCCTGTGCGGATGCCGGGATCGACTGCACGCTTCGCATGCAGCCGGGGTATGACCATAGCTATCACTTCATCTCGACCTTCATGGCCGATCATGTGCGCTGGCATGGGGAGCGGTTGAAGGCGGATCGCTAGAGCTTCGTCATTCCCGCGCAGGCGGGAATCCATTGCCGCGACCGGTCGTGAAAGAAGCGCAGCGTCGGCGTGTATGGATTCCCGCCTTCGCGGGAATGACGACTATTTTCGGGGAAGCGGTGCCGGCCCGGCCTACCCCTCCCCCCGCTGCTCGATCAGCTCCAGCACGTCGCCGATCAGCGCGCGCATCGCGGCGCGGGCCGTGAGGGGGTCGCGCGCGGCGATGGCGTCGGCGACCGCGCCATGCTGTTCGACGCTGGCCGAGCGGCCGACGATCGTGTTGGTGAAGCGGATCGAGGTGTTGAGCGCGGTCGCCACCATCTCGCGGAACTGGGCGTAGAACGGGTTCTTCGCCGCCAGCAGGATCGCGACATGGAAGTCGATATCGGCGTCCAGCGCATCGTCCTCGCCCCGCTCGGCCGCCGCCATCCGTGACAGGCCCTGCCGGATGCGCGCGAGGTCGTCGTCATCGGCCGCGACCGCCGCCAGCGCCGCCGCCTCCGGCTCGATCGCGACGCGCAGCTGGTTGAACTGGCGCAGCAGCTCGACCGAGAATTTGCGGTCGAGCAGCCAGTGCAGCACATCGGGATCGAACAGGTTCCATGCCGCTGCCGGGCGGACCACCGTCCCTTGCCTCGGGCGGGCGCTGACCAGCCCCTTGGCGGTCAGCATCTTCACCGCTTCGCGTGTGACCGAGCGGCTGATGCCATGGGTCTTGCCGATCTCCGCCTCGGTCGGAAAGGGGCGGTCGTCATATTCACCGGTGACGATCGCGCGTCCCAGAGTGTCGAGCGTCGCGCGCGTCAGATTGCCGCCGGGCATCCCGGTCATCCGCACCGCCATGGTCCCTCTCTCTCCCCTTATCGGCCGCTTCGTACTGGACAGCTGCCATTCATCGTATAATTGTCCTGTCCCAAAGCGCCAGTGGGCGGGGGAGGATTAACATGCGTCTGTCGACGATCGATCTGATCGTGGTCGTGATCTACGCGATCGGCATCTTCGGGCTGGCCCAATGGGTCAGCCGCGACAAGGGCGGCCATCAGAAGGACAGCTCGGACTACTTCCTCGCGTCCAAGTCGCTGCCATGGTGGGCGATCGGCGCGTCGCTGATCGCGGCTAATATCTCGGCCGAACAGATCGTCGGCATGGCGGGGTCGGGCTATGCGATCGGCCTCGCCATCGCCTCCTATGAATGGATGGCGGCGCTGACGCTGCTGATCGTCGGCAAATTCTTCCTGCCGATCTTCCTGCGCAACGAAATCTACACGATGCCGCAGTTCCTCGAACAGCGGTACGGCCCGTCGATCCGCACGCTGATGGCGGTGTTCTGGCTGGCGCTGTACGTGTTCGTGAACCTGACCAGCATCATCTGGCTCGGCTCGATCGCCGTCACGCAGGTCGCGGGCGTCGACCAGACGGTGGCGCTGGTCGGGCTGGGCCTGTTCGCTTTGCTCTATCAGTTGCGGGGCGGTTTGAAGGCGGTGGCGCTGACCGACATCGTGCAGGTCACGCTGCTGGTGTTCGGCGGGCTGACCATCTCGTATCTTACGCTGTCGCAGATCGGGGGCGATGCCGGGGTGATGGGCGGATTCGCCGAGCTGACGCGGCGTGCGCCCGAAAAGTTCGACATGATCCTGTCGCGCGACAATCCCTTCTACAAGGACCTGCCGGGCCTCTCGGTGCTGATCGGCGGCATGTGGATCGCGAATTTGAGCTATTGGGGGTTCAACCAGTATATCATCCAGCGGGCACTCGCCGCGAAATCGCTGCCCGAGGCGCAGAAGGGCATCGTGTTCGCGGCATACCTCAAGCTGCTGATGCCGCTCGTGATCGTGGTGCCCGGCATCGCCGCGGTCGTGCTGGCGCCCGACCTCGCCAAGCCCGACGAAGCCTATCCGACGATGATGCGGCTGCTGCCCTCCGGGTTGCTCGGGCTGGTCTTTGCGGCGCTGATCGCCGCGATCATCGCGTCGACTGCGTCGAAGATCAATTCGATCGCGACCATCTTCACCCTCGACCTCTATGCCAAGCGCACCAGCGAGAGCGGAGCGATGGATGCGGTGATGGAGCGCAAGCTGGTCCGCATCGGCCGCATCGCCGCGACCGTCGCGATCCTGATCGCGATCCTCGCCGCGAAGCCGCTGCTGGGCGGCGCGGACCAGGCGTTCCAGTTCATCCAGGAATTTTCGGGCTTCTTCACGCCGGGGATCACCGTGATCTTCCTGCTCGGCCTGTTCTGGAAACGGGCGACCGAGGCCGGCGCGATCGGCGCGGCGATCGCGTCGGTCGTGCTGTCGTGGCTGTTCCGCACGGTCGCACCGGGCATTCCGTTCATGGACCGGATGGGGATCGTGTTCCTGCTGAGCCTCGGCCTCGCGGTCGTGCTGTCGCTGGCGATGAAGGGGCGTGGCGATGCCAATCGCATCACCATGCAGGGCGTGTCGTTCGGCACCTCGACCGGCTTCAATGTCGCCGGGCTGGGCGTCGTCCTGATCCTGATCGCGCTGTACGCGACATGGTGGTGAGCCCGTTCATCGCGATCGACTGGGGCACGACCAACCGGCGTGCGTACCGGGTCGAGGACGGGCGCATCGCCGCCACGCTGCGCAGTCCGCAGGGCGTGTCGACCACGCCGGCTGATGCCTATGCGCAGGAACTGGCCGCGATCCGGGCGGAGCTGGGCGACCTGCCGGTGCTGATGGCGGGCATGGTCGGGTCGACGATCGGGTGGCGGGTCGCCCCCTATGTCGCGGTGCCGGCGGATATCGCCGACATTGCCGCGCAGTTGACGTGGATCGACGACCGTACGGCGATCGTGCCCGGCCTTTCTTTCACCCGCAGCGGTCACGGGGACGTGATGCGCGGCGAGGAGGTGCAGCTGCTCGGCGCGGCGCTCGCCGGACAGGTTCCGGCGGACGCGCTGCTGTGCCAGCCGGGCACGCACTGCAAATGGGTCGAGCTGACCGGGGGCAAGGTCACGGCCTTCACCACCGCGATGACTGGCGAGCTGTTCGCGCTGCTGAAAGGCGGTGGCGTCCTCGCGCCGCAGCTGGCCGCGCCGGTCGCCGCCGGGGATGCGTTCCGCGAGGGCGTGCGCGAAGGGGCGAAGCGTGACCTCGCCGCCAGCCTGTTCGGCATCCGTGCGGCGCATGTGCTGGGTCTGCGCGACGATGCGGACGCCGCCTCCTATGCCAGCGGCGTGCTGATCGGCAGCGACGTCGCTGCGCGCATCGGCGACGGCCGCGACGTCCACCTCGTCGCCGATGGCGATCTCGCCACCCTCTACGCCACCGCGATCGAGACCCTGAACGGCCGCGCCCTTGTCAGCGGGTGCGAGGCCGCCTTTATCGCCGGCATCACCCAGATCCGAAAGTTGTCCGCATGAGCCATCTGTCCGCCTTCGACGCCGCCTTCGCCCGTTGCCCGCTGGTCGCGATCCTGCGCGGGGTACAGCCGCATGAGGTGGAGGCGATCGGCGACGCGCTGATCGACGCCGGCTTCACCATCGTCGAGGTACCGCTCAACTCGCCCGATCCGTATGAGAGCATCACCCGCCTGTCGAAGAAACTGGAGGGCTATGCCGTGGTCGGCGCCGGCACGGTGCTGCGCGTCGAACAGGTGGAGCAGGTCGAGGCGGCAGGCGGCACGCTGATCATCGCGCCCAACGCCAACACGGCGGTGATTTCGGCGGCAGCGGAGCGCGGGCTGGTCGCCATGCCCGGCATCGCCACCCCGACCGAGGCGTTCGCGGCGCTGGACGCCGGGGCCGCGGCGCTGAAACTGTTCCCGGCCGAAGCCGCCAGCCCGGCGGTGATGAAGGCGATGCGCGCCGTCCTGCCCCGCGACGTGCGGATGCTGCCGGTCGGCGGCGTCGTGCCATCGGTGCTGGAGGATTGGCACAAGGCCGGTGCGGCCGGGTACGGCCTGGGGTCCGCGCTGTACGTGCCAGGGATGGACGCGGCGACGGTCGGCGAGCGCGCGCGGGCGTTCGTCGCGGCGTGGACTGCGCTGGAGCGGTAGGCGGGGTTCGGCACGCCGGCGCAGGCCGGGGTACGGGGAATGATTGCTCGAGCGCACGAGGTTCGCCGCAGGCTTCGGCCGAGCGGTAAGCCATAGCCGCCGATGTCGCGAATTCAGCCGAACCGGCAGCGTGTATGGATTCCCGCCTTCGCGGGAATGACGGAGTTGGTAAGGGCGGTTCGAGCCGACAATCCTGGCCCACCAGCTCGACCGTACCCCCGCGCAGGCGGGGGTCTAGAGCCAGGCACGGCAAGAGTTGCGCGCTTGACCCTGGATCCCCGCCTGCGCGGGGATACGGCACGCGGGAAAGGGTCCCGGCTCCATCAGAGGGGATCGAACGGTTTCCGGCCCCGGCAACCGAACGCGGCGTAACGAGTTTGCAGGGGCATGCCGACCCGAGCCCTTCGAACCAGCGACGCATCGCCGCTTGCCCGCGCCCTTCCTATTATCTGCGCCGTCTCGCAGCTGCTGACCCCGCTCCTGCCGGGGATCGGCATCGGGCGGAGCATCGGTGAGCAGTCGAACATGGTGCGAACGCTGGTGACGCCCGCCGGTTGGGCGTTCGCCATCTGGGGCGCGCTCTATACCGGCACGATCGTATTCGCGGTGTATCAGGCGTTGCCGAAGCAGCGCGGCAACCCGTTGCTCGCGCGGTTGCGGATGCCGGCGGCGGGTGCGTTTCTCGGCAATGCGCTATGGGCGGCCTATACACAGCTATTCGGGCTGAGCTTTCCGTCGGCGATCATCATCCTGTTCACGCTCCTCTGCCTGATCGCGACGCTGAGGACCTTTTCGGGCTGGCCGCACGGCTTTTCCGCCGGGGAGCGCTGGTGCGCCGCGCTGCCGCTGACCGCGCTGACCAGCTGGCTGACGGTCGCGTCGATCGTCAACATCGCCGCGACGCTGCGCTTTCACGGGGTCGATGCCGGGGCCGCCGCGCCGCTGGTGTCGGCGCTGTTGCTGGTGGTGGCCGGCGCGATCGCGGCGGCGGCGCTGATCGCGACGCGCGGCTGCCCGCCCTATGCGCTGGTATTCCTGTGGGCGCTGGCGGCGATCTGGGCGGCGGGCGGACAGGCGGCGACGCTGGTCGCGCTCGCGGTGCTTGCCGCCGCGCTGCTGGTGGTCGTGGGGACGCTCACCGGGCTGTCGCGCGGTGGCGTGCGGCACTGGCTGGGGCGGTAGGGCAGACCGCGCGTCGTAGGAGAAGAACCGGGACCCCGGCGCAAGGCCGGGGTGACGTGGGGTTTTGGGTCAGCTTGCGCGTAGCGGTCCCAGGTCGCCCAGCCCGACCGTGCCGCTGGCCATCGCCAGCATCCGGTCGAGCGACACCTTCGCCTTCACCCGCAGCCCTTCCTCGATCTCGATCCGCGGCGACAGGTCGCGGAGCGCAATATAGAGCTTTTCCAGCGTGTTGAGCGCCATGTACGGACAGATATTGCAGTTGCAGTTGCCGTCCGCGCCGGGCGCGCCGATGAAGTTCTTGTTCGGCAGCGCCTTTTCCATCTGGTGGATGATGTGCGGCTCGGTCGCGACGATCAGCGTGTCGCCGGGGAATTCGCTGGCATAGGACAGGATGCCGCTGGTCGACCCAACATAATCAGCATGGTCGAGGATGATCGCCGGACATTCGGGATGCGCCGCGACCGGGGCGTTCGGGTGTTGCGCCTTGAGCTTCAGCAGCTCGGTCTCGCTGAACGCCTCGTGCACGATGCACACACCCGGCCAGAGCAGCATGTCGCGGCCGGTCTTGCGCATCAGATAGCCGCCGAGATTGCGGTCGGGACCGAAGATCACCTTCTGGTCGGCGGGCAGCTGCGACAGGATCTTCTCGGCGGAGGACGAGGTGACGATGATGTCGCTGAGCGCCTTCACCTCGGTCGAGCAGTTGATGTAGGTCAGCGCGATGTGATCGGGATGCTGCGCGCGAAACGCGGCGAACTGTTCGGGCGGACAGCTGTCCTCCAGCGAACAGCCGGCATCCATGTCGGGCAGGATCACCGTCTTGTCGGGCGACAGGATCTTCGCGGTTTCCGCCATGAAGCGCACGCCGCAGAACGCGATGACATCGGCATCGGTCGCCGCCGCCTTGCGGCTGAGGTCGAGGCTGTCGCCGACGAAGTCCGCCAGGTCCTGAATCTCGGGCTTCTGGTAATAATGGCCGAGGATGACGGCGTTGCGCTCACGGCGCAGCCGGTCGATTTCGGCCAGCAGGTCGGTGCCGGTGGGCAATTCGGTGCGCGCGTTCATCATCGTCTCCCTGTGACCGAGCCCCTAGGTCGGTCGCGGTTCGTCTGCAAGCCGGGTGTCGTGATCCCGATCGCCGTACCCCCGCGCAGGCGGGAGTCCAGGGTCACCGTCGCCGACCTTGGTTTTTTGCGGCTCTGGATCCCCGCCTGCGCGAGGATAGGGTCGCGGTCGACCGGCTTGTCATCGTCGGTTACCCAGCACCTCGGCGGGCGGTGCGGACACGTCCCAGCGTTCGCCGTCCCGCCGGCCTCGCTCCGCCGGGAAGGTGACGACCACCCGCACATCGCCCTCGCCCGCCGCCGCCAGCGGCGCGGCGAGGAGGCGGGCGAGGTTGGCGCGCGCCAGTTCGCGGGCCTGTGCCAGCCGCTCGGGGCTGCGCGCCTCGCGTTCGGCGCGGGTCTGCGCCACCGCCGACACGCGCTGTGCCAGTGCCGCCGCCGCCTCACGCGAGACGTAGAGGCCGCTGGTCTGGACCAACGTCCGCCCGGCTTCGTCGATATTCGGTTTGGCGACGGTCACGTCGGGGGCGTCGACCACCAGCGTCCGCGTGTCCGCCGACCAGCTGAGTGCGCCCTCCCCAATGCTCCCCAGATCGACGAAGTAATCGACCGAATAGGGCATTTTCACCACCTGGTCGCTGCGCAGCCAGCCGAAGCCGCGCACGTCGCTGGCTGTTGCCTGCAACGTGCCCGACAGCGAGGCGACCTTGAGCGCACTCGCCCCCGACAGCCGCGCGGTGATGATCCGCGTCACCGCCTGTCCGCTATCGGGTTCGGTAGTGACGGTGTATTTTTCCTCATAGTGGCGCCACAGCGTCCAGCCGCCGAATGCGAGCGCGATCAGCAGGACGACCGCCACGCCCAGGCGGATCGCCTGCGGCCTTACATGCGCTGCCATGTCGCGCCCTCCCGCCGGACGATACCGCGCCGTTCCATGTCGATCAGATGCGCCAGCACCGAGCGTTCGGCCGCGCCCAGCAATTTGGGGTGCAGCCCGACATACATGACCGCGACCATTGCAGGAATGTCGTGGGTCCCACGTTCGATCGCGCGGGCGATCTGCCCCTCGCGCTGCTTGCGGTGGCCGAGCATCCCGCGCACCAGCCGGCGGGGATTGTCGACCTGATCGCCGTGCGCGGGATAATAGACCCGGTCCTCGCGGCCCAGCAGCTTGTCGAGACTGGCCATGTAATCGCCCATGTCGCCATCGGGCGGCGAGACGATGGTGGTCGACCAGCCCATGACATGATCGCCGCTGAACAATGCGCCGCTTTCGGGCAGCGCGAAGGCGAGGTGGTTCGACGTGTGCCCCGGCGTCGCGACCGCGACCAATGTCCAGCCGTCGCCCGCCACCGCCTCGCCGTCGGCCAGCACCCGGTCGGGGCGATAGTCGATATCGAACGCGGCATCGGCGCGGGGGCCTTCGTCGTCCATCGTCAGCGGCGCGCAACCGATGATCGGCGCGCCGGTCCGCTCGGCCAGCGGCTTCGCCGCGGGGCTATGGTCGCGGTGGGTGTGGGTGCACAGGATCGCCGCAACCTTCCGGTCGCCGACCGCCGCCAGCAGCGCGTCCAGGTGCACGTCGTCGACCGGCCCCGGATCGATGATCGCGACCGCACCGCTGCCGCCGACGACGAAGCTCTGCGTACCGGTGTGGGTATAGGGGGATGCGTTGCGCGCCAGCACGCGCGTCACCAGCGGTTCGAGCGGCTGGGGGATACCGGGGGGAGATTCGGCCATTGATCGTCAGATGGCGGCGGCACGCGCCCGATGCAAGGCAACGGGCCGGCCGGCAGAGGCGCCGACCGGCCCTGCCACGAACGAACGGGGCAGAACGTCCGTGGATCCGGTATCAGTCGGCGTGATCGATCTGCGACTGGAGCTCGCGGATGCTCTCGTCGATCCCCTCCAGCGCACTGGTGCGGGCGATGGCGGGCATGTCCTTGTTCGCGACGATCGAGGCGCGTGCCGAGCGGAGGCCGGCGAGTGCCGAGCGCATCCCCTGCCGAGCATAGACCTGCCCCTGCGCGGCCTGCAGCCGTCCCAGCTCCGCCCGTTCCGCACCCAGCGCGGCCAGCCGCTGGCCTTCGCGGGCACGCAGCATCCCCTGTTCGGTGATGGCGCGGATACGGTCGGAACAGATGACCGTGACCTGCTTGCCGCCTTCGGTGCGGGTCACGCTGGTCTGGCTGCCCGGACCGCAATTTTCGTTGACGATATTGACCTCGGGCACGGTGTTGACCGTCTGGCGCAGCAGCTTGCCGTTGCCGTCGAAGGTCTGCACGACGATCTTGCGCACGTCGCCCTCGCCCTGGCGCACCAGGCGGGTGGTCTGGCCGTTATGCGTCGTGGTGAAGCTCGCCGGCATCGCCGGACGGGCCGGGGTCGCGGGCTGCGCCGGCAGGGCGGTGGTCGCCGCGATCGCCCGCACCGCCGGTTGCGGCATCGGCGCGGGTGCGGCCGGTTCGGCCGGGATCACCGGCAGGGTCGCGGCCTGGGCCGGCACGATCGCTGCGACCGGGGCGAGCACGTCCGCCGCCTTCGCCTCGACGCTGGCGATATCGACGCCGGTCGCGGTTTCGACCTTCGAACGGATTTTCTCGGCGGCTTCCGTCCCCGATGCGGTCAGGCCGAGGCCGATCACCGCCAGCGTCAGCGTGGCACCACCGGCGATGCGGCGGGTGGCGGGCGACATCACCCGGTGCTTCGACAACATGATGAGTCTCCCTTTCAGTTCGTTGACGCTGTGCAGGTGGCAGGCGGCGGACAGCCCCTGGCCATGCGCGGATTTGACGATGGCGGTGGCATAGGCGTGGCGGACGCCCGGCGTGGCACGGGCGAGCACCATCGCGTCGCACGCCATTTCCTGATCCGCCCGGAACGCCCGGAACGCGCGCCACGCGACCGGATTGAACCAGTGGCAGCCGAGCACGATCAGCGCGACCCAGTTCGCCAGCAGGTCGCCGCGGGCATGGTGGCCCAGCTCATGCGCCAGCGCCAAGGCCTGCTCCCGCTCGTCATAGCGTTCGCGGAAATCGACCGGCATCGCGACGTAGCGATGGACCACGCCGAAGGCGAGCGGCCCGGCGGCATGGCGCGTCTCGATCATCTTGACGTGGCCGTTCGCTAGCCCCT
This sequence comes from Sphingomonas sp. ABOLH, assembly GCF_003951715.1. Lineage (NCBI taxonomy): Bacteria > Pseudomonadati > Pseudomonadota > Alphaproteobacteria > Sphingomonadales > Sphingomonadaceae > Sphingomonas > Sphingomonas sp. ABOLH. Next base: position 20,050 of record NZ_QQWV01000041.1, read on the forward strand.
TCGCCCGGCCCGACGCCAGCACCTTCGCGCAGAAGCGCTGATGCTGCACGATATGCCACGCGACGAACGCGACCGCGCCCAGCAGCCACAGCGCGACGACCAGCAGCGGCACATCGGCCATGCCCCAGCCCTGCGGCAGCGCCGGCACCTCGGCCACCGGCACGCCCAGCATGATGATGCCGGGATCGGTCGCCGCACCGATCGGGTGGAACTCCACCGGACGCCAGCTTTCGGGAATGGGGGGCAGGATCATGCGCAGCGCGGGCAGCGCCCACAGCGCATAGGCCGCCTGCGGACCGAAGCGCCGCGCGACGGGGCCGCGCAACATCAGCACCAGCAGCATCAGCAGCGTCGTCGCCGCGATCGTCTCTACCGCCCATCCGATCATTGTTTCAGCGCCTTTAACAGAGCCTCGATCTCGTCGATTTCACGCGCGCTCAGCTGGTCGCGTTCGGCCAGATGCGCGACCAGCGGCGTCAGGCTGCCGCCGAACAGCTTGTCGATGAACCGTTGCGATTCACCCGCGACATATTCCTCGCGCGCGACCAGCGGCCGGTAGCGATAGCGCCGCCCGTCCTCCTCCGCACCGACCACGTCCTTGGCCAGCAACCGCCCCAGCAGCGTCTTGACGGTGTTCGCGGTCCAGCCGCGCGACGGGGCGACGCGTTCCACCACCTCCTGCGCGGTGAGCGGGTTCTGGTCCCAGAGCACTTCCATCACGGCATGCTCGGCATCGCTGATTCGTTCGGCCATGAACAATGACTACACCCGTGGTCGTTACGTTTACAAGCGTAATCCTTGCGGACGCCGCCGCCCTGTCGGGATCGTTTACACCCGCCATCCCGGTAACGATGTCGTTAACCAGAAAATCGGCGCAAAACCCGCAACGCGGGAAATTGGCACAGCCTCTGCAAGGAATGGGATACCCGATGCGTTCGCGCTTCAATTCGGGCGGACCGGCTGCCTTCCCCCCATGCGCCGGTCCGCCCACCCCGGGTTCCCCTGATCCGCCAACCCGGATATTACGCACCGACCACAGCCGGAGCGTACCCCCTTGATCCTATCCACCCTCGCCGCGGCCACCGGCGATGTCGGCATGGCCGCCGGCCATATCCGCTATGCCGATCTCGGCCTCGATCCGGTCGCGCTGAACCTCGGCTTCTTCCAGCTGAAATGGTATTCGCTGGCCTATATCACCGGCATTCTCGGCGGCTGGTGGTATCTGCTCAAGCTGCTCGACCAGCCGGGCGCGCCGATGGCGCGGCGCCATGCCGACGACTTCGTGTTCTATGCGACGCTCGGCATCATTCTGGGCGGGCGGCTGGGCTATGCGATCTTCTACGCGCCCGAAATGTTCACCGACCCGATCAAGATCCTGCGGCTGTGGGACGGCGGCATGTCGTTCCATGGCGGCATGGTCGGGTTGATCCTCGGCATCTGGTGGCTGGCGCGCAAGCACGGGCTGCGCGCGCTCAGGGTCGCGGACTATGTCACCTGCGTCGCGCCGATCGGCCAGTTCCTCGGCCGCATCGCCAATTTCGTGAATGGCGAGCTGTGGGGCAAGCCCAGCGACGCGCCTTGGGCAGTCGTGTTTCCGCGCACCGTACCCGGCGGCCTCGACCCGGCACGCCACCCCAGCCAGCTCTATGAGGCGCTGGGCGAAGGGCTGATCCTGTTCCTGATCCTCGCCTTCTTCTTCTGGCGCACCGATGCGCGCTACAAGCCCGGCTTCCTGCTCGGCACCGGCATGGCCGGGTTCGGCGTCGCGCGCTTCATTATCGAATTCTGGCGCGAGCCCGATGCGCAGCTGGTGGAATTTGCGCAGGCGACGGGGCTACATATGGGCCAGTGGCTGACGCTGCCGATGATCGCGATCGGCATCTACCTGATGGTCACGTCGAAGCGGCGCCGGGTGCGGGTGGAGCCGATCGCGGGGTCGGAGAGCGTGGCTTGACCGAACCCGTCGTCACCGCCGCCGACCCCGCGCTCCCCGAACGGCTCGCCCGCGCGATCACGCTGGCCGGGCCGATCAGCCTCGCCCAGTTCATGGGTGCGGCCAACGCGCATTATTACGCGACGCGCGATCCGCTGGGCGCCAACGGCGACTTCACCACCGCGCCGGAAATCAGCCAGATGTTCGGCGAGCTGATCGGCCTGGGGCTGGCCGACAGCTGGGACCGGGCCGGTCGTCCGGCGTCACGCTATGTCGAATTCGGCCCCGGTCGCGGCACGCTCGCCGCCGATGCGCTGCGCTCCATGGCGTCGGCGGGGTGTACGCCGCCGGTCCATCTGATCGAAACCAGCCCGACGCTGCGCGACGAACAGGCAAAGCGCGTGCCGCAGGCCGAATGGGCGGTCGATACGGTCGGCCTGCCCGAGGATGGCGCGCTGCTGGTCGTCGCCAACGAATTCTTCGATGCGCTCCCCATCCGCCAGCTGGTCAAGACGGCGGACGGCTGGCGCGAGCGATTGGTCGCGTGCCAGGACACGTTGTTCCTTCCGGTCATGGGGCAGCGCGGGTTCGATCCGATCATTCCCTACCAGTTCCGCGACGCGGCCGTGGGATCGGTGCTGGAAACCGCGCCGGCCGCCGTGGCGATAATGCGCCAGTTGGCCAAGCGGATCGTCGCGCAGGGCGGCTGCGCGATCGTCATCGACTATGGCTATGCCGGCCCGGCGCTGGGGGATACGTTGCAGGCGGTGCGCGGGCACGGCTTCGTCAACCCCTATGACGATCCGGGCGAGCAGGACCTGACCGCGCATGTCGATTTCGGGACGCTGATCGAGGCCGCGCGTGCCGAAGACGCGGTCGCCTTTGGCCCGGTCGATCAGGGTGCGTTGTTGAAGGCGCTGGGCATCGACGCCCGCACGCAGGCGCTGGCCGCCCGCAGTCCCGAGCGCGCCGACCAACTGCGCGCCGATCGCGACCGGCTGGTGGAGGAGGAACAGATGGGCACGCTGTTCAAGGCGATTGCGATCACCTCGCCCGGCTGGCCGGTGCCGGCGGGGTTCGCGGCATGACACCGACCCTGCGCGACGCGACGGTCGCCGATGCCGGACTGCTGGTGACGATCGGGACCGAGACGTTCACCGACACCTTCGGCCATCTCTATCATCCCGACGACCTTGCCGCCTTCCTCGCCAAGTTCACGGTGGCGGCATGGGAGGAGGAATTGTCCGACCCGCGCTTCCATGTCGTGCTGGCGATGGCGGGGGACGACGCGGTCGGCTATGCCAAGCTCGGTCCGCCGTCGCTGCCGTTCGAACCGACCGGAAAGCCGATCGAACTGCGCCAATTCTATCTGCGTAGGCAAGCGCAAGGCACCGGCCTCGCCGCGACGCTGATGGAGCATATGCTGGCCAAGGCGCGCGCGACCGGCGCCGACGAGCTGTTCCTGTCGGTGTTCATCGACAACCATCGCGCGCGGCGCTTCTACGAACGCTATGGGTTCGAACGGGTCGGTACCTACGCCTTCATGGTCGGCAACCACCGGGACGAGGATGACGTTATGCGGGTGGCGCTATGACGGTGGAAGTGTTGCGCAGCGCTGCGCTGGAGGGGGTGGCGCACGGTTTTCTCGGGCGGCGCGGCGGGGTGTCGACCGGAGTCGTCGCCGGCCTCAACACTGGCCTTGGATCGGGCGACGATCCCGCCGCCATCGCCGAGAACCGCGCGCGCGCCGTTCAGGCGGTGCTGCCGGGGGCGGCACTGTGCGGGCTGTACCAGATTCATTCGGCCTCGGTCGTGCGCGTCCTGACCGCCTTTCCCGATGGGGAACGGCCGCAGGGCGACGCGATGGTCACCGAACGGCCGAACATCCTGCTCGGCATCCTGACCGCCGATTGCGCGCCGGTGCTGCTCGCCGACCGCGAGGCGGGGGTGGTCGGCGCGGCCCATGCCGGGTGGAAGGGGGCGCTGGCCGGGGTGACCGATGCGACCATCGCCCAGATGGAAAAGCTCGGCGCCCGTGCCGACCGCATCGCCGCCGCGGTGGGGCCCTGCATCGCGCGCGCGAGCTATGAGGTCGATATGGGCTTCGTCGAACGCTTCTGCGCGACCGATCCCGAGAATGAACGCTTCTTCGCGGAGAACCGCCCGGGCCATGCCCGGTTCGACCTTGAGGCCTATGTCGTCCACCGGCTGGCGGCGGCGGGCGTGCGGCGGATCGAGGCGCTGGGGCAGGACACCTATGCGCAGGAGGACCGCTTCTTCAGCTTCCGCCGCGCGACGCATCGCGGCGAAGCGGATTATGGGCGGCAGCTGTCGGTAATTGGGATCGCAGCGTAGCGCCCTCGCCGTACCCCCGCGCAGGCGGGGGTCCAGAGCCCCGAGCGCAACCGTTGTCCTGCTTGGCCCTGGGCCCCCGCCTGCGCGGGGGTACGACGTGGTGGCTTGTGCCCCCCCACATCGTAATTTGGTTTCTGTCGTAACTATCGCTACCCTTCCCGAAAAAGGAGAGATTCGTGACCGACGAAACCGAAGCCGACCTGACCGGCGTTCCCCCGCGCCGCCGCCCCAAGCCCCCGGTCGACACCGTCGGCGGGCGCCGGTTGAAGCCTGCGACGCTGATGATGGGCCATGGCTATGATCCGGTACTGTCCGAAGGCTCGCTCAAACCGCCGATCTTCGCGACCTCGACCTATGTCTTTCCCAATGCGGCGGCAGGCAAGCGGCATTTCGAGGGCGTGACCGGCAAGCGTCCCGGCGGGGCGGAGGGCCTCGTCTATTCGCGCTTCAACGGCCCGAACCAGGAAATCCTCGAAGACCGCCTCGGCGTCTGGGAAGCGGCGGAGGATGCGCTGGTCTTTTCCAGTGGCATGTCGGCGATCGCGACCCTGTTCCTGTCGATGGTCCAGCCGGGCGATACGATCATCCATTCCGGGCCGCTCTATGCCGCGACCGAAACGCTGATCGGCCGCGTGCTGGGCCGCTTCGGGGTCGACTATCTCGACTTTCCGGCGGGCGCGACGCAGGACGAGATCGAGGCGGTGCTGCGCAAGGCCGAGGGCCGCGTGCCGCTGATCTATCTCGAAAGTCCGGCCAACCCGACCAACGCGCTGGTCGATATCGAAGCGGTCGCCGCCGCGCGTGACGCGGTGTTCGGCGACACGGTCGAAAAGCCGCCGATCGCGATCGACAACACGTTTCTGGGGCCGCTATGGCAACAACCGCTGCAGCACGGCGCCGACCTCGTCGTCTATTCGCTGACCAAATATGCCGGCGGACATAGCGATCTGGTCGCCGGCGGCGTGCTGGGATCGAAGGCGCACATCAACACCATCCGGTCGATGCGCAACACCATCGGCACGATCTGCGACCCGAACACGGCGTGGATGCTGCTGCGCTCGCTGGAGACGCTGGAGTTGCGCATGAGCCGCGCGGGCGAGAATGCGGCGAAGGTCTGCGCGTTCCTGAAGGACCATCCCAAGGTCGAGCGGGTCGGCTATCTCGGCTTCCTGAAGGACGATCGCCAGGCCGACATCTATCGTCGTCACTGCACCGGCGGCGGGTCGACCTTCTCGCTGTACCTGAAGGGCGGCGAGCGCGAGGCGTTCGCGTTCCTCGACGCGCTGACCATCGCCAAACTGGCGGTGAGCCTCGGCGGGACCGAGACGCTGGCGAGCCATCCGGCGGGGATGACGCACCTGTCGGTGCCCGACGCGCGCAAGGTGGCGCTGGGGATTACCGACAATCTGGTGCGCATCTCGATCGGGGTCGAGGATGCCGATGATCTGATCGCCGATTTCGAACAGGCGCTGGCGGCGATCTGATCAGAAGATCCTCCCCATATCATGGGGAGGGGGGCCAGCCGCAGGCTGGTGGAGGGGCGTTGCCCCAGGCGTAGCGCTCGCGGTTTTGCCCCTCCACCACTCGCTGACGCGAGCGGTCCCCCTCCCCGTGCCGGGGAGGATCTTATCCCCCGCCAATCCCCTCGATCACCTTCCCCGTACCGCCACAATTCTCGCACTCGCCATCGCGGATCGTGCCCGTGCCGCCACAGCGCGGACACACATCCTCGCCCGTCCCGGGCGTGCCCGGCGCCGCATCGTCACCCGGGTTCATCGGTTCGGCCATGATCTTCTCTCCCGTCAAACCGCAACAACGGTCGACAGCGCGGGGAAGGTCCGGCATGACGGCTCGCCTTATGGCCCCGCGTTTCGCCTTTACCGTCACCGCCACGTCCGGCCGCGCCCGCACCGGCACCATCGCCATGCAGCGCGGCGACATCCGCACGCCTGCCTTCATGCCGGTCGGCACCGCCGCCACCGTGAAGGCGATGAAGCCGCAGGACGTGCGTGCGTCGGGCGCCGACATCCTGCTCGGCAACACCTATCACCTGATGCTGCGCCCCAGCGCGGAGCGGGTCGCGCGGCTGGGGGGCTTGCACAAGTTCATGGGCTGGGACCGCCCGATCCTGACCGACAGCGGCGGCTATCAGGTGATGAGCCTGTCCGAACTGACCAAACGGTCGGAGGACGGGGTCGAGTTCAAGAGCCACTTGGACGGCACCCGTCACCTGATGAGTCCCGAACGCTCGATGGAAATCCAGCGGTTGCTCGGCTCCGACATCGTCATGGCGTTCGACGAACTGGTCCCGACCACCTCGACCCGCGAGGTGCAGGCCCGCGCGATGGAACGATCGATGCGCTGGGCACGCCGCAGCCGGGCCGGGTTCGATTCGGGTGAGGAGCATTCCTCGCGCGCCGCGTTGTTCGGCATCCAGCAGGGGGCGCTCGACGAAAAACTGCGGAAAAGCTCCGCCGACGCGCTGATCGATATCGGCTTCGACGGCTATGCGGTCGGCGGCCTTGCCGTGGGCGAAGGGCAGGAGGCGATGTTCGGCGTGCTCGACTATGCGCCGCAGCAGCTGCCGGTGGACAAGCCCCGCTATCTGATGGGCGTGGGCAAGCCCGACGACATCGTCGGCGCGGTCGAACGCGGCATCGACATGTTCGACTGCGTGCTGCCGACCCGCTCGGGCCGCACCGGACAGGCGTTCACCCGTTCAGGCCCGATCAACATCCGCAACGCCAAATTTGCCGAGGATCTGGGGCCGGTCGACCCCGACTGCGCCTGCCCGGTCTGTCACGGCCACAGCCGCGCCTATCTCCACCATCTCGTCCGCGCGGGCGAGATTCTGGGGGCGATGCTGATGACCGAGCATAATCTCTATTTCTACCAGGCGCTGATGGTCGACCTGCGCGCCGCGATCGCGAGCGACACGCTGGCCGCCTTTGCCGACGATTTCCGGGCACGCTACACCGCCCCCAAGCATTGAACCCCGACAAGAGGGAGAGGATCATGACCGACAAGACCGAACTGAACGAAGTGACCGCCGCCGCCAAGGAGGTGAAGCGCGTCGCCGACGCCGCCGCCGAAACCAAGCAGCCGTCGAAGGGGCAGGGCTGGCCGCTGGTGCCGATCGGCATCGGCATCGGATCGGCCGCACTGGCCGCCGCGTTGCTCTACGCGAATTCGGGGCGCAAGAAGGACTGATTTCTTCTCGTCATTCCCGCGAAGGCGGGAATCCATAACCGCTGACGGTTGCGCCTTTTCCGCGACGCTCGCGTGTATGGACTCCCGCCTGCGCGGGAGTGACGAAGCATTTCGGTTCGATCGCGACGTCGTAACCGGCGATACGTTGACACTCCGGGGCAATGCGGCCCACACCTGCCGCATCATCCGTCCGGAGAGTTGCCCCCATGCGTTTCGGCCTCGCGCTGCTGATCTCGACCGCCCTGCTTGCCCCGGCTCACGCGCAGCAGCGCCCCGCCCCGACGGCGCCCGCCGCCAGCCCGACCGTACCGCCGATCGCCTATACCGAACGCACGCTCGCCAACGGCCTGCGCGTCTATGCCATTCGCGACACGTCCAGCGCGAACGTGTCGGTGCAGGTGTGGTACGATGTCGGGTCGAAGGACGATCCCGCCGGCCGCTCGGGCTTTGCGCACATGTTCGAACATCTGATGTTCAAGGCGACGCGGAACCTGGTGCCCGAACAGCTCGACCGGCTGACCGAGGATGTCGGCGGGTACAACAACGCGTCGACCGCCGACGACTATACCAATTATTACGAGGTGGTGCCTGCCAACCACCTGCAGCGGCTGTTGTTCGCCGAGGCCGACCGGATGGCGACGCTGGTCGTCGATCCCAAGACCTTCGCGTCGGAACGCGAGGTGGTGAAGGAGGAACTGCGCAGCCGCATCCTCGCCCAACCCTATGGCAAGCTGTTCGGCCTCTATGCGCCGATGGTGTCGTATAGCCACCACCCCTATGCGCGGCCGGGCATCGGATCGATCGAGGATCTCGACGCGGCGACCATCGACGATATCCGCGCGTTTCACGCGACCTATTACCGGCCCGACAATGCCGTGCTGGTGGTCGCGGGCAATTTCGATCCCGCGCAGTTGAACCGCTGGGTCGACCAGTATTTCGGCACCATCGCCAAGCCCAACCGTCCGATCCCGCGGGTGAGCGTCGACGAACCGGTCCGCCAGCAGCCGGTGACGAAGACGGTCTATGAGGCGAACACCCCGCTGCCCGCGATCCTCATCAGCTATCCGCTGCCGCCGGCCAATCATCCCGATCAGGCGGCGTTGAAGGTGCTCGACGCGATCCTGTCGGGCGGGGACAATTCGCGCCTGCACCAGAGCCTCGTCTATCGTGACCAGATCGCGCAGGATGTCGGCGTGCAACTCGATGCCAAGCAGGGACCGGGCACGCTGTCGCTCTACGCGATTCTTGCCGGCGGCAAATCGGTGGCCGAGGGCGAAGCGGCGCTGAAGCGCGAGGTCGCCAGCCTGATCGCGACGCCGCCGACGGCGGCCGAACTGGCCGAGGCCAAGAACGAGATCACCACCGCCGAACTGCTGTCGCGCGAGACGGCGGAAGGGAAAGCGTCGGCGCTGGCGCAGGGCGTGATCGTCGAGCGCGATCCGAAGGCCGCCGACAAGGCGCTGGCCGCGATCGGTCGCGTCACCGCCGCCGATGTCCAGCGCGTCGCGAAGACGTGGCTCCCCGCCAACCGCGCCGCGACGATCCGCTATCTGCCCGATACCGCCAAGCCGGCGGGGGCGAGCAGCGACACCATCGCCATCGCCAACAGCGTGGTCACCGCACCGCTCGCCGTGCCGCCGGGCATCGCGATCCATACCCCGGCACCCGAAGGCCAGCGCGTGCTGCCGCCCGCCCCGGCTGCGCCGGTACAGGTCGCGATTCCGGTGCCGGTCGAACGCCGCCTCCCCAACGGCATGCGCGTCGTGCTGGTCGAAAAGCGCGGGGTGCCGGTGGTGACCGCCGCCTTGGTCGCGGGCGGTGGCGCGGTCGCCGATCCCGCCGATCGTGCCGGCGTCGGCGAACTGACCGCCGGGCTGCTGACGCAGGGGACCAAGACCCGCTCGGCGACCGAGATCGCCCGCGCGGTCGAATCTTTGGGCGGCAGCATCGGCAGCGGTGCCGGATGGGATTCGCAGAACGTCACGCTGACCGTCGGGTCGGGACAGGTCGCGCCGGCGCTCGGCATCCTCGCCGATGTCGCGCGCAACCCGGCGTTCGCGCAGGACGAGATCGACCGGCTGCGCACCCGCACCATCGACGGGGTCAGCGTCGCGCTGACCGATCCGGGGCAGTTGTCGAGCCTCGTCGCCGACCGCGCGGTGTTCGGCGGCGCGCCCTATGGCCATCCCGCCAGCGGCACGCCGACCACGCTGAAGGCGATCACCCGCGCCGACATCACCAGCGCCTATGCCCGCGCATGGCAGCCCGAAAAGGCGACTCTGGTGCTGGTCGGCGACATCACCCCCGATGCCGGGATGGCGCTGGCGACGCAGCTGTTCGGCGACTGGCGCAGCCAGCCGAACGCAACGCCCGCGCCGGTGCCGCAGGTCGCCGCCCCCGCCCCCCGCGTCATCGTCGTCGACATGCCCGGTGCCGGACAGGCGGGCGTCGTCGTCGCGCGGCCGGGCATCGCGCGCAGCAACGCCGCCTATTTCCCCGCCGCCGTCGCCAACGCGACGCTGGGTGTCGGCTTCTCGTCGCGCCTGAACCAGGAAATCCGTATCAAGCGCGGCCTCGCCTACGGTGCCCGGTCGGAGCTGGATGCGCGGCGGAACGGGGGTGCGGTCGGCGCATCGACCCAGACCAAGAACCCGTCCGCGCCGGAGGTGGTCAAGATCATCACCGACGAGATGCGCCGCATGGGTGCCGAACCCGCGCCGGAAGCCGAACTGGCGACACGCAAGGCGGTGCTGACCGGCAATTTCGGCCGCACGATCGAACGGACTAGCGGCATCGCCGGTACGATCGTCACCTATGTGTCGGACGGAGTACCGCTGGCGCGCATCGCGACCTTCCTTCCCTCGATCGAGGCGGTCGGTCCGGCGGCGGTGCAGCAGGCGGCGGCCAAGGTCATGGACCCGAAGGCGGCGAGCATCGTCGTGGTCGGCGACGCGAAGCAGTTTCTCGAACCGCTCCGCGCCGCCTATCCGCAGCTGGTCGTGATCCCCGCCGCGTCGGTCGACCTCAGCCGCGCCGATCTGGGGGTGAAGTAGGAGTCGCACCGTCACCCCGGACTCGATCCGGGGTGACGGAACGTGAGCATTCTAGAGGCTGATCCATCCAACTTGAATCGGACGTCATCCCAGCGAAGGCTGGGATCTCTCGGTGACAGCACGCCACAGGAGCCGCTTGAGACCCCAGCCTGCGCTGGGGTGACGTTTTAATGCAGATGGATCACACTCTAGACCTCGGAATCTTGCGACTTTCGATACTTTTTCCGGCTAGGTCCTGCCCCATGGCGGCCCTTCCCCCCATCAACCGGCGCGTGCGCAGGATCGGCGGCGCGGCCCTGCTGCTCGTCGGTGGGGCGATCGCCGTGCGGGCGGGGATCGCGGCGCGTGAGCATCGCGATCCGTCCGCGCCACCACCGCCGGTGGCGACCGGCTATGAGGCCGACGATCATTTCCCCGGCGCGGCGCAACTGTTGCTCGACGCCCCGGTCCGCCGGGGGGAGACCGGCACGGCGCCCCTGCCCGCGCTTCCCGCCAACGCGGATGCCGGCGACCTCGGCGACGCATCGATCCGCCCGGCCCGCCCGTTCGTATTGCGTGGTAGCCAGCTCGACCGCGCCCGCGCGCTGCGATGCCTGACCACTGCCGTCTATTACGAAGCAGGCAACGAACCCGATGCCGGGCAGCGGGCGGTGGCGCAGGTCGTGCTGAACCGCGTGCGCCATCCCGCCTTTCCGGCGACCGTGTGCGGCGTGGTGTTCCAGGGGTCGGACCGGCCGGTATGCCAGTTCAGCTTTGCGTGCGACGGGGCGATGGCCCGGGTGCCGGCACCGTCGGTCTGGCTGCGCTCGCGCCGGGTCGCCGCGCGTGCGCTGTCGGGCGACGTCTTCGCGCCCGTCGGGCTGGCGACGCATTACCATACCTATGCCGTCACCCCGTCGTGGAACCGGGCGCTGGTGATGACCGGCGTGTTCGGCGCGCATTTCTTCCACCGGTGGAAGGGGTGGTGGGGCACCCCCGCGGCGTTCACCGACCGCTATATCGGCATGGAGCCGATGCCGGGGCCACTACGCCCCCTGCCCCCGCCGCCGACGCTGGAGGCGGTGCCGGTCCCGAACGTCCCGCTGGTCCCGCCGACGTTCGTCGCGCCGCCGACGCCGGTGGCCAGCGCGACACCCGTGGTGGAGCCGAAGGATACGCTGCCACCGGAATCGCAGGTCCTCGACCGGTGGAAGGATTCGGGCAAGCCGTTGCGGTAGGACCGGCCTTTCTCGCTCCCCCGTGACTTTCCCCCGCCGGCCCCCTACCTGAGCGGCAACCAACCGGAGTGTGCCCCATGTCGCTGACCGTCGCCGTCCAGATGGACCCCCTTGCCGGCATCAACATCGCGGGCGATTCGACCTTTGCGCTGATGCTGTCAGCGCAGGCGCGCGGCCACCGGCTGTTCCATTATGCGCCCGAAGACCTCAACCAGTCGGGCGACCGGGTATGGACGCAGGCCCGGCCGGTGACGGTGCAGCGGGTGGTGGGCGATCACTTCGCGTTCGGCGACGCCGTCAGCCTCGATCTGGGCGAACAGGCCGATGTCGTGCTGATGCGGCAGGATCCGCCGTTCGACCTCGGCTACATTACTGCGACGCACCTGCTGGAGCGGATCAGCGACCGGACTTTGGTGGTCAACGACCCGGCATCGGTGCGTAACGCGCCCGAAAAGCTGTTCGTGCTCGATTACCAGCGCTTCATGCCGCCGACGCTCATCACCCGGTCGGTGGACGAGGCACGCAAGTTCCTGAACGAGCATGGCTCGATCGTGGTCAAGCCGCTCCACGGCAATGGCGGTAAGGCGATCTTCAAGATCGATGCCGATGCGCAGAACCTGTCCTCGCTGATCGAGGTCTTCAACACCGCCTATCGCGAACCGCATATGGTCCAGGCGTTCCTGTCGGCGGTGGCGAAGGGCGACAAGCGCATCGTGCTGGTCGATGGCGAGGTCGCGGGTGCGGTCAACCGGCTGCCGGGTGCCGGCGAGATCCGCTCCAACCTCGCGGTCGGCGGCACGGCGGCCAAGACCGAGTTGACGGACAAGGAACGCGAAATCTGCGCCGCGCTCGGGCCCGAACTGAAGCGGCGCGGGCTGATCTTCGTCGGGATCGACGTGATCGGCGGCGAATGGCTGACCGAGATCAACGTGACGTCGCCTACCGGCATCGTCGCGATCGAGAAGTTCGACGGAACCGATGTTGCCGGCATGATCTGGGACGCGATCGAGGCGCGGGTGGCGGAGCGGTAACGACACCAACCAGCCACGCACGTCACCCCAGCGCAGGCTGGGGTCTCAAGCGGCTCTTGTCCCGCGCCATCACCGGGAGACCCCAGCCTGCGCTGGGGTGACGTGGTTGGCAGGATGGGGCAACCGGCACGCACGGCACGAAACCCCGACCCGGACGTTCGGAACCCCCATGACGACCTTCATCCTCGATGCGATCGCGCGCGGCGGCTATATCGGCATCTTCCTGCTGATGGCGCTGGAGAATGTGATCCCGCCGATCCCGTCGGAGGTCATCATGGGGCTGGGCGGCATGGCGGTCGCGCGCGGGGACATGGCGATGGTGCCGCTGCTGCTATGGGGCACCGCCGGCACGACCGCGGGCAATTATTTCTGGTACGCGATCGGGCGGCGCTTCGGCTATCTGGGGTTGAAGCCGTTCGTCGATCGCTGGGGCCGGTGGCTGACGGTCGAATGGGAGGATGTGGAAAAGCTGCACCGCTTCTTCCGCAAGCATGGCGGCAAGACGGTCTTCATCTTCCGCTTCATGCCGACGTTCCGCACGATGATCTCGCTACCCGCCGGCATGGCGTGCATGCCGCGCTGGCGCTTCTTCCTCGCAACCTTCACCGGCAGCATCGTGTGGAATGCGGTGCTGGCCTATGCCGGGCTGTGGCTGGGATCGAATTTCCAGCAGCTCGACCATTATGTCGGTCCCATCGCCATCGCGATGTCGGTCGCGATCGTGATCGGCTATGTCTACCGCGTCATCACGTGGAAGCCGCGCGCGCAGCGGTAATTCGTTCGCATCAGTACGTCACCCCAGCGCAGGCTGGGGTGACGTACTGATGGCTTATCGAAGCCGCAGCGCCTTCATCACATCGGTCCATGAGACGTACTTGAAATTCTGCGTCTCCGGCGCGTTGTCACCGTCCTGTGCGACCATCAGCCCCTTGGGGAATTTCGGCCCGAAATCGCCGAGGATCAGATCGATCCCGTCGGTTTCGCTGGTCCCGTCGATCGCCCCGCCGCCGATGCGGAAGCGCCCGGCATAGGTGACGTCCGGCAGACGGTAGAGCGTATAGGCATTGTCGCCCTGGCTGCTGACCACCAGATAGCCGCCGGTCCGGCCGGCCGGGGCCAGTGCCAGCCCTTCGGCATCGGCGACCAGGGTGGCAGCGTCGACCCTGGCGATCGCGGTGCCGTCGACCGGAGCGGCGGGATCGGCGGCGAAGCGCCACAGCCCGACATCCTCTTCGGCGACATACAGCAGGCCGGTCCGGTCATCGACCACGCAGCCTTCCGCCTGCGTCCCGACCTTCATCGACCGTACCGTGCGCGCTACCGGCGTCGCGCCGGCCAGATCGATCGACACCTGATCGATCCGCCCGTCCTTCATGACGACGAAGCCGAACAGCGCCTTGTCGGCCTTGCGGGTCCACAGGCACATGCCATAGGCTTCACCCGTTCCGACCGGATAGCGCCCCAGCGGCACCAGCTTCTTCGCCACCGTGTCGAGCGTGAACAGCGCGACATGCGCCTGCGTCTCGTCCGCCCGGTCGCTTGCCGCCGCGATCACCCGGCCGTCGATCTCGCGCAGGTCGACATTGTTGAGCCGCGCGGCGGGCGTGAAGCTCAGCCGCCTGCCCGACAGGTCGTACACATGGATGCCGGCCTTCTTGTCGGTGCCGATCACCAGGCTGGCCGCCGGATTGCGCCGGTTACGCCAGATGGAAGGATCGTCGGCGGCATCGGCGGCGGTATCGACCGGATCGGTCTCCGCGGCCGCCGGCACGACCGGTACGGCAGCGGTGGTCGCTGCCGGCGGGGGCGTCACCGCACACCCGCCGAGCAACGCTGCAACCAGAGCCAAACGCCGCATCAGAAGTTCACCCGCACGCCCGCCTGATCCCACATTTCCCAAGTAAGGCGCTGATTTCGCTGTCCTGACCATTATATTTCCTATATAAAACATGGTGTTGAAGGCTGCGAGGGGCGCGTTTCATGGATCACCCAGAGGGTGCGGGCTTGCAACGG
>NZ_QQWV01000042.1:0-33203 GCF_003951715.1 Sphingomonas sp. ABOLH
TCTCGTTGAGCTGGAGCGCCGCGATCGGCGGGAGGCCCGCTACCAGGAGACCGTTGCCGGCGCTCGGTTCGAGTACGATGTCATCCGCGCGTGCGTTCGCGAGCATGACCGTGATCGTGGCGAGATCTGAGCTGCCCCCTTCTGAGTGGTCCATCGACTATGACAGTCTGGATCGAGGAAGGGACGACGAATGCCAGCGAAGAAGCACAAGCCCGAGGAGATCATCGGCAAGCTGCGTGAGGTTGAGATCATGCTGGGCCAGGGCGGCACGACGGCCGAGGCATGCCGGCGCATCGCAGTCAGCGAGCAGACCTATTACCGATGGCGCAAGGAATATGGTGGTCTGAAGACGGATCAGGCGCGGCGGATGAAGGATCTGGAGAAGGAGAACCTCCGGCTGCGTCGCGCGATCTCGGACCTGACATTGGACAAGCTGATCCTGCAGGAGGCGGCGCGGGGAAACTTCTGAGCCCCGCACGGCGCCGGCGGTGCATCGACCAGGTGCGTGAGGTGCTGGATGTGTCCGAGCGACGGGTGTGCCGCGTCCTCGGGCAGCATCGGTCGACGCAGCGCAAAGTGCCGTGTGGGGCAGATGACGAGGAGGCGCTGACCGACGACATCGTCGCGCTGGCCAGGCAGTACGGGCGCTACGGCTATCGCCGGGTAACCGCACTGCTGCATGCGGCCGGCTGGTCGGTGAACCACAAACGGGTGGAACGGATCTGGCGACGCGAGGGGCTGAAGGTGCCTCAGCGACAGCCGAAACGTGGTCGGCTGTGGTTGAACGATGGCTCGTGTATTCGGCTGCGGCCGGAATATCCCGGGCACATCTGGGCGTACGACTTTGTCGAGGCACGGACGCACGACGGGCGCAAGTTCCGCATCCTCACGATCATCGACGAGGCCAGCCGCGAGTGCCTGGCGCTGGTGGTCGCCCGTCAGCTTCGCCACGAAGATGTGCTGGCGGCCCTGGCCGAGCTGTTCATTGACCGGGGCCCGCCTGCCCATATCAGATCGGACAACGGCAGCGAGTTCATCGCCACCGCAGTCCAGAAATGGCTTGGGCAGATCGGCGTGAACACGCTCTACATCACGCCAGGCTCGCCATGGGAGAACGGCTACAACGAGAGCTTCAATGGCTCGCTGCGTGACGAGCTGCTTAACGGAGAGATCTTCTACAGCCTCGCCGAGGCCAGAGTGCTGATCGAGGCGTGGCGGCGCCACTACAACACCATCCGGCCACATAGCAGCCTGGGCTATCGCCCACCCGCACCAGAAGCGGCGACGCCGCCATTGCCGGCCTCCGGTTCCGCTTCGCTCCACCTGCGCCCGGCAATGGCGGCGGAGACGACAATGCACTAACTATCTACCCGGACCACCCGGTGGGGGCTGCTCACCCGTTCATTGGACCCAGACACTGTGATCCCCGCCAGACCGGCATTCCGGATGATCGGACGATCGAACACGTTGCGCGATGCGCCATGGACACATTTGATGCCATAGATATGGCAATTCTGCGCAACGACCTTTTCGAACCGGCTGTCGCAGCCAAAGGTATCGATACCCTCCCCCACATTGCGGACCAGGATGTCACGGAACAGGTTACCCGTCGCCTCCGGCGCGCAAATGTTGACACCGTCGGTTTCATACCCGTGCGCCGCCAGAAATGCCGGACCGACGGTAAGGTCTTCCGCCCGGAATCCGTCTACCACCAACCCGGTGGTGGCAACGTCGTCGATACGGTCGTTGTCGATTTCCAGCCCGGTAATCTGCGGGTGCTGCGCCCCCCAGTCGCGATCGCTGCGGCAATCATGCGCGCGGCATCGTTCGATGCGACTGCTTCCCCGGATTGAGGCAAGGCAGAACGCGACCCCGACCGGTAGCCCCGATATGTCGACGTCCGCCAATTCCAGGTCCACGACGTTGCGCGCCACGATACCGCGCAGCACCCGTCCATCGCGCCGTTCCGACCGCAGGGCGATGTTGACGATGCGCACGCCCTGTGCGGCCTGTGCCGCGCGGTTGTCCGTAGCGACGACAATCCCCGCCGCGGTCGGGCCATAACGGCTGCCAGCGTCGCCCCGGTCGTTGGTAAAGCATGCGGCGGGCATGACAATCGTCGGGCGCTGCTGCCCCTTGCCATGTCCCACCAGCGTACCGCCACTGGGTAATACCAGGCTACGCGCGATGGCGAACGACGTGCCGGGGCGGATATGGAGCGCGCGCAGACCGCTGGCGAACGCGGCATCGACCGCCGCGCTGTTGGCCGCCGCCGACACCGGATCGGTGCGGCCGGGCACGAAGCCTGCCAGATCGTCGATATAATTATGGCGGATGGGGGTGGCTGCGACAGCGCTTCCGGCTGCCAGCGATCCGGCGACCATGCGCAAGGTGGCACGACGTGACATCATCGCCTAGGGTAACGCACGATAAACGCGCATGGTGCCCATGGCGTACCGGATCGTGACTGCACACGCGCACCGAAAGGACGCACCCCTGGTTCTGCCGTCGATCCCGCTGCTCACCGGATATGCCCCGCATCGCCGCGCGCCACTGCTGCGGTCGCCGCCCTTTCCTTGGGTAGCACGCCATGTCGCTGCGGTAAGCCGTGGCACGATGGCTGCCGGCACGGTACGGGACATGCCGGGTCCGGCAGCGCGCGATGAACTGTTCGCGGCAATCCGCGCTGCCCGCGTCGGGGGTGCATTCTGGTTGCCTCCGGTGACCGGTCGCCCCCGCATCATCCTGGCGCCGCGGCACCGGGCACAGGCGCGCGCCATGGATGCCGCGCTCGGGCGGCGGGCGGCGGGAGAAGGCCATGTCCTGCAAAGAACACGGGATCCGTGGTCCTCGCTGGCTACGGCCGAACTGGTAATGGCCGATGCTGATGACGAGATCGCCGCGCTGGCGCTGATCGCCGGGGTTCCGGTCCGGCTTTTCGGACAGGGACGCTTCGGCGACGCGGCGCAGGGTGCCTGTCCCGATGCCGTGCTGCGTCACCTATGCCTCGACACGCTCTATCGCGACCCCTTCACCGACAGGCCCGCCACGGCATCGGACGCGGTATTGCTGCTGGCGTTCTGGCGTACAGGGATCGATGCCAATCGACCGATCGCTGCCGCGACGGGGATGGCATGGTGGAAACGCCGCGCCATCCGTCAGTTCCTCTGGGCACCAAGGCACCGGCCGCTGCGCTTCGTATCGGCAATCGGCAAGGGGGCCGATGCGATCGCTGCCTGGCCGTCGCGCACCGATGAACGGTCGGTCAGCACGGCCCGCGCCGCCGGACGGCACGTCGCATTGGTCGAAGACGGCTTCCTGCGCTCTAACGGCCTGGGGAGCGCATTGCATCGGCCGTGGTCGATCACGTTGGACTGGCAGGCAGCGCATTTCGATGCGAGCCATCCCAGCGACCTCGAACATCTTCTGGCCACTGCCCATTTTGATCCGGCGACCCGCGCACGGGCAGCCGCGCTGCGACAGGCGATCGTGGCCTGCGGAATCGGGAAATACGGCGTCGATCCCGGTGATGCCTCCGATGCGTCGGTGGGGCGATCGCACCGGCGCGTACTTGCGATCGGACAAGTGCGGAACGACGTGTCGGTTCGCCTGGGTGGATGCGGACTGGACGAGCCGATCGACCTGCTGCGTGCGGTGCGCCGCTGTGAACCCGATGCCGAAATCTGGTATCGCCCCCATCCCGACGTCGAGGCCGGGTTTCGCGATGGCGCAATCCCCGATGCCCTGGCGCTGAACCATGTCGATCGGGTTGTCCGGGGCGGCAGCCTGCGCAGCCTGATGGCTGGGGTGGACGCCGTCCATGTCGTTACATCGCTCGCGGGCTTCGAAGCGTTGCTGGTCGGGCGCGAAGTGGTGGCGCACGGCCTGCCCTTCTATGCCGGATGGTCGCTGACACGGGACATGGTACCCCATCCACGCCGCAAGCGGTGCCTTTCGCTCGACGAACTAATCGCCGGTGCCCTGATTCTGTATCCGCGCTATCTGGACCCGCATACCCAGTTACCGTGCGGCCCGGAGATACTGGTGTCGCGCCTTGCCGGTACGAAACCCGTCCATAACCCTACCACTTGGCTGCGCAACCTGCAGGGGCACATAATCCGATCACGGTACAAGATCCCCGAGCGATAGGAAGCAGTAGAGATGATGTCTTGCCCCGAATGACCCCGCTCTGACGGGGGGCTTCTCGCCCCCCGTCAAGCAACGCAAATCAATCCGAGCCGAAGATATCCCGCGTGAACAGCTTGGTCCCGATATCGGCCAGTTCGGGGGCGGCGCGGTTGGCGATGATGATGTCGCAATCGGCCTTGAACGCGTCGAGGTCCTTGACCACGCGCGATCCGAAGAAATTATCCTCGTGCAGCGAGGGTTCGTACACGACGACCTCGATCCCCTTGGCCTTCACCCGCTTCATGATCCCCTGGATCGACGACTGGCGGAAGTTGTCCGACCCGGCCTTCATCGTCAGGCGATAGACGCCGACGCGCTTGGGACGGCGGGCGATGATCTGGTCGGCCAGGAAGTCTTTCCGCGTGCGGTTCGCATCGACGATCGCGCGGATCAGGTTCTGCGGCACTTCGGAATAATTCGCCAGCAGCTGCTTCGTATCCTTGGGCAGGCAATAGCCGCCATAGCCGAAGCTGGGGTTGTTATAGTGCATGCCGACCCGCGGATCGAGGCCGACGCCCTCGATGATCTGACGCGTGTCCATGCCGCCGGCGATGGCATAGCTGTCGAGTTCGTTGAAGAAGGCGACGCGCATCGCGAGATAGGTGTTGGCGAACAGCTTGATCGCCTCCGCTTCCCGCGAATCGGTGAACAGGATGGGCGCATCCTTCTTTTCCGCGCCCTGCAGCAGCAGGTCGGCAAAGATGCGCGCACGTTCGGAGCGTTCGCCGACGATGATCCGCGACGGGTGGAGATTGTCGTACAGCGCGCGCCCTTCGCGCAGGAATTCGGGGCTGAACACCACGTTCGGCGCGTTTAGCCGCTGGCGCACATCGTCGACGAAGCCGACGGGAATCGTCGACTTGACGATGATCGTGGCGTCGGGGGCGGTCGCCGCCGCCTGGCGGATGACCGCCTCGACCGAGCCGGTGTTGAACTTGTCGGTTTCGACATCGTAGTTGGTCGGGGTGGCGACGATCACATAGTCCGCGCCGGCCAGCGCCTGCGCCGCATCGGTCGTCGCGGTCAGGTTGAGCGTGCGTTCGACCAGGAAGCGTTCCAGCTCGGCATCGACGATCGGCGACTTGCGGTCGTTGACCAGCGCAACGCGGTCTTCCGAAATGTCCACGGCCACGACATCGTTATGCTGTGCCAGCAGGACGGCGTTGGACATGCCGACATAGCCCAGGCCAAAAACCGCGATCTTCATAAATACGTCCCGCGTCCCCCACGGAGCATCCGCCAATGGCAACCCGCCTAGCCGATGGAGTGAGCCGGCAACAAGCCCCCCCGACCAAAAGAAGCTACTACGATGCTGCAGCGCGATATGAACGACTTGGGCCAATCGATATCCCGCCGATCAAGCGTCGTCTGCGATCAAAGAAGCCGACTCTCTACGCCGTCATAGAACATATCCGGGTGTCGATATGGGTAGGAATATCGATCCGGTTCAAAGGACCGGCAGCCGTCGCTACTGCGGCAACCCCGGCGCGACGCACAAAGGCCATGGATGGCATCAAACGATCGGCGCAATGGTACCCAATCATCTATGAGCAGTTTGTCGAACCTGATATGATCATAAATAGCTCAGAGAATAGCATTTTGTACACCGTCCAGCGATCCGTCGGGACAACGCCGTCCGAACCGCCAGGGACAGAAACTCATATAAACGGTTGCGCGCCGGTAATTCAGTCAAATGGTCTTGACCGCCTCCTCGCCGCAACGGGTAATCGCCATCAATGCGGCATAGGAACTTCAACGATGACTTCCCCCGTCCAACTCATCCGCCCGAAACGCCATGGCGACGCCCGTGGCTGGTTCACCGAAGTCCATTCGGTCCCAGCCTTCGCAGCCCTCGGCATCGACGTGACCTTCGTGCAGGACAACCACTCCTACTCCGCCCCCGCCTTCACGCTGCGCGGCCTGCATTTCCAGACGCCGCCGCGCGGACAGGACAAGCTGGTGCGCTGCATCCGCGGGCGGATTTTCGATGTCGCGGTCGATGTGCGCAAGGGATCGCCGACCTACGGCCAGTGGGTCGGGGCCGAACTCAGCGCCGAAAACGGCCACCAGCTCTTCATTCCGATCGGCTTCGCGCACGGCTTCGTGACGCTCGAGCCGGATTGCGAAGTCACCTACAAATGCTCCGACACCTACGCCCCCGACCATGATGGCGGGATCGCATGGGACAGCGTGGGCATCGACTGGCCGATGCCCGCCGGGACCATTCCCGAACTTTCGCCCAAGGACACCCGTCAACCGACGCTGGCTGAGTTCGACAGCCCGTTTCCCTATGACGGCCGCCCGCTGGCCCCGCTTTCCTGATAAGGACCAATTCTATGCGCATCTTCGTCACCGGCGGGGCCGGCTTCATCGGGTCGGCGCTGGTGCGCCACCTGATCGAGAATACCGACTATACGGTCCTCAACTTCGACAAGCTGACCTATGCCGGCACGCTGTCGACGGTCGAGCGGGTGGCGGACAGCGATCGCTACAGCTTCGTGCAGGGCGACATCTGCGACGCCGACGCCGTGCGCAGCGCGATCACGTCGTTCAAGCCTGACGTCATCACCCACCTGGCGGCCGAGAGCCATGTCGACCGCTCGATCGACGGGCCGGGCGCGTTCATCCAGACCAATGTCGTCGGCACCTACACCATGCTGGCCGAGGCGCGCGCCTATTGGCTGTCGCTGGACGAGGATGCGCGCAAGGCTTTCCGCTTCCACCATATCTCGACCGACGAAGTGTACGGGACGCTGGGCGATACCGGGCTGTTCACCGAAGACACGCCCTATGACCCGCGCTCGCCCTATTCGGCGTCGAAGGCGGGCAGCGACCATCTGGTCAGCGCATGGGGCCATACCTTCGGCCTGCCGGTGCTCATCACCAACTGTTCGAACAATTACGGGCCGTATCACTTCCCCGAAAAACTGATCCCGCTGATGATCGCCAAGGCGCTGGATGGCGAACCGCTGCCGATCTACGGCAAGGGCGATCAGGTGCGCGACTGGCTGTATGTCGAGGATCACGTCCGCGCGTTGCAGGCGGTGTTCGAGCGTGGCGAGGTCGGCCGGACCTACAATGTCGGCGGCCATAACGAGCGGCAGAATATCGAGGTCGTGAAGACGCTGTGCGCGATCCTCGACGAACTGCGCCCGCGCGCCGATGGCCGGCCCTATGCCGAGCAGATGACCGAGGTCGCCGACCGTCCGGGCCATGACAAGCGCTATGCGATCGACGCGTCGCGCATCGGGGACGAACTGGGCTGGCACCCGGCCGAAACCTTCGAGACCGGCATCCGCAAGACGGTCATATGGTATCTGGCCAACGAAGCCTGGTGGCGTCCGCTGGTCGCAGCCAAGGCGTCGCAGCGGCGCGGCGTCGCCTGATGACGCGGCCGATCCTCGTCACCGGCGCGAATGGCCAGCTGGGGCATGAGCTGGCGCGCATCCCCTGCCCCGCCGGGTACGAGGTGGTGGCACTCGACCGCGCCGCGCTGGACCTGACCGATCCGGCGGCGATCGCCGCCATGGTCGTGTCGCGCGACTGGGCGGCGGTCATCAACGGTGCGGCCTATACCGCGGTCGACAAGGCCGAGAGCGATGTGGTCGCCGCCTGGGCGATCAACGCGCTGGCGCCCGCCGCCTTTGCGCAGGCCTGTGCCACGGCAAACATCCCGCTGGTGCAGGTATCGACCGATTACGTCTTCGCTGGCGACAAGGACGGCGCGTGGGAGGTGAACGATCCGGTCGCACCGCTCGGCGTCTATGGCGCGTCGAAGCTGGGCGGCGAGCTGGCGGTGCGCACCGCCGGCGTGCGCCACGCGATCGTACGCACCGCCTGGGTCGTGTCGGCGCAGGGCAATAATTTCGTGAAGACGATGCTGCGCGTCGGCGCGACCCGCGACACGCTGTCGGTGGTCGACGATCAGGTCGGGTCGCCGACCAGCGCCGCCGATCTGGCGCAGGCGCTGCTGACGATCGCCGTGCGCCTCGCCGAGGACGACGCAGCACCGACCGGCACCTTCCACTTCAGCAATGCCGGCGCGGTCAGCTGGGCAGGCTTCGCGCGCGAAATCTTTGCACAATCGGCCATGCGCAGTGGGGCCACGGCGCAGGTCGTGCCGATCCCCAGCAGCGATTATCCGACGCCGGCCAAGCGCCCGTCGAACTCGCTGCTCAGCCACACCGCCATCCACGCCGCCTATGGCATCGCCCCACGTCCGTGGCAGGCGGCACTCAGCGACATTCTCGACGAACTGATCGGACACAAAGCATGAAGGGCATCATCCTCGCCGGCGGCTCGGGCACGCGGCTTCACCCGGCGACGCTGGCGGTGAACAAGCAGCTGCTGCCCGTCTATGACAAGCCGATGATCTATTACCCGCTGAGCGTGCTGATGCTCGCGGGCATCCGTGACATCCTCATCATCTCATCGCCGGAATTCATCGACAATTATCGCCGCCTGTTCGGCGACGGATCGGCCTTCGGCCTGTCGATGCAATACGCCGAACAGCCCAGCCCCGATGGCCTCGCGCAGGCGTTCACCATCGGCGCGGACTTCATCGGCGACGACAATGTCGCGCTGGTGCTGGGCGACAATATCTTCTTCGGCGCGCACCTGACCGACCTGCTCGCCAGCGCCGTCGCGCGCCCGACCGGGGCCACTGTGTTCAGCTACCGCGTCGAGGACCCGGAGCGCTACGGCGTGGTCGAATTCGGCGAAGGCGGTCGCGCGATCAGCCTTGAGGAAAAGCCGGCCGCTCCGAAGTCGAACCATGCGGTAACGGGTCTCTATTTCTACGATAACCGCGTCGTCGAATACGCCCGCAACCTGAAGCCGTCTCCGCGCGGCGAGCTGGAAATCACCGATCTCAACCGGCTCTACATGGAGGCCGGCAACCTGTACGTCGAACAGATGGGCCGCGGCTATGCGTGGCTCGACACCGGCACGCACGACAGCCTGCTCGAAGCCGGCGAGTTCGTCCGCACGCTCCAGCATCGCCAAGGCGTGCAGGTCGCGTGTCTTGAGGAAATCGCGTTCGAGATGGGGTTCATCTCGGCCGACCAGGCACGCGAAGCGGGCGAACGGTTCAAGAAGACCGCCTATGGGCGGGCGATCTTGAACGCAGTGGACGGCAAGTAACGCACAAAAACGCCGGCCACGGGCTCCCTCCCGTGACCGGCGTCCCCTTGTCAGGCCGGAGCGCTTACTCCGCCTGGTCCTTCGCCGCGCGCTTTACCTGGCCTTCGCCCATCGCGGACACCAGCACGTCGCCCTGCACGGTGAAGTTGTCGGCCGGGAGGGTGGCGACGCGCTTGCCGATCGCCATCGTCACCGATTCCACCCGGCCGGCGGCGCTGCGGCGAACCGACTGGACGCGGCCGATCGCTTCGCCCTTGGCGTCGCGGACGGTCTGGCCGGGGTTCAGCGCGGGGATCGCGCCGCCGCCCATCAGCGACAGGGCGCCTTCGCCCGATCCGCTGCCCGAAGCCGATCCGTTGCCGATCGTGCCGTTCGCGGTACCCGAAGCACTGCCGCTGGCCGCACCGGTCAGGCCGCCCGCCGTGTCGCGGACCGTGCCCTGTGCCCGGTCACGGACATTGCCAACGGCACCCGCCGCCCGGTCGCGGGTGGTGGCGACGCCGTTCCGCACCCGGTCGCGCGCCGCGCCGGCGGTGTCGCGGACGGCATCGGTGCCGATCAGCTGCGCATCGACGCTGCCACCCGCACTGCCCGAGCCGCTGCCCGAACCGCCGACCGTGCTACCCAGCGCCTGGGCGGTGCCGTCGATCGCACCGTCGCCGCGGGCCGATCCGCCGCCGCGCACCCGGCCGCTGCGCCGGTCGACCTGCCGTTCGGTGGTCACCTCGCCCCCGCCGCGCCGCGCGGTGCGCGCGGTGGTGTCGGCGCGGTCGCGAACCGGGGCGACGGTGCGGTCGATATTGCCGCCGAGATTACCGCCGATCCCACCGCTCAGGCTCCCGCCCAGCCCGCCGGTCAGCCCACCGCCGCCGCCGCCGCCCAGCAGCTGGGCCGAGGCGGGGGTCGCGATCGCGGCGGCAAGGGCCGCACCCATCAGGAACATGGTCTTCATGGCTGTTCTCCTGTGTTCGTGCGCCGCGAGGGGCGCTTCGTGAAGGAGAACGGGTGCCGGTTTCGCTTTAATCCCGGCGGGTGCGATTTTTTTTGCGAAGCGTCCAGCGCCGCCGTCACCGCCGACGCGCCGCGCACCTTCTTCGCGACATATTCGGCAAACCCCTTGGCATAGGCGTCGCGCAGGTCGGCCCTCGCCGCTTCCGCCTGGTCGGGCGTTTTCGCCGGGAAGATCGCCAGCGGGTTCTTCACCTGTCCGGGGAAGCTGCGCGGCTTGGCCCCGCCATCGCGCCCGAAATCGCGAAAGGTCCATTTGGCGAACAGGTTGGTGCCGACCAGCGGTTTCCTGACATAGAACAGCTCGCCCCCGACCAGTTCGGCATAGCAGGGCGTGGTGGCGGTGCTCAGCCGTTTGCCCGCTTTCAGGCTGGCCTGCATCGTGCGCAGCGCCTGCCTGACCGCCGGATCGGCCTTGGCCGCCGCATCGGACGGCACCGCCGGTTCGACCACGATGGTATAGCCGGTCAGGCCGAGCATCCCCGCCGCATCGGCAGCGCGCAGTGCATCGACCTGCGCCTCGGGCGACAGGTCGTCGTGCATCCGGTCGGTGATCGTCGCGGCCTTTCCCTTGTTCGCCGCCTGATCGATCGCCCCGCCCAATGCCCCACCGAACATCCCCAGGCCGCTCATCTTCATGCCGCGATAGGTTTCGCTCGGCCAGATATGCAGTTCGCAGGTCTGCGTCTGTGCGGTCCCCGACACGAGCAAGGCCAGCGCGCCCATCCAGAATGTCATGTGAATTCCCCCGTTTCTCTACCGAAACGTATAATGTCCGGTAGCGCGGGCGGAAGGGACGGCCGGGGGAGTTGCCTCCGAAACCGATGCGTCTTGCTACCGCGCCGGCGTCCGGCAGTCCTGGCACAGCACCCCGCGCCCGGTGCGGCCGCCGCGCTTCGCCTCGCGGTCGAGCGCCTTCATCGCCGCCGCCGCATCGCCGCCCCACACCGCCGACAACCGCGCGGCGACCAGCGGGGCGGCGAACGACGTGCCGCGCACGCCATGCGCCTGTCCCGCCGCGTTCAGCGCCAGCATGTCCGCCCCCGGTGCGGCATAGTCGAGGTGGCTGGCCCGCCCCGCCTCCACCAGCACCCGCCCGCGCCCGTCGACGCCGGTGACGGCGATCGCCTGCGGATAGCTGGCGGGATAGGCCGGCGGGGCGGCGGGGCCGTTATTGCCGACCGCCGCGACGATAACGGTCCCCCGCGCCCGCGCCGCCGCGACGAAGCGGCCGAGCAGCGCATTGTCGGGGCCGGCCAGGCTCATCACCACCACCGGCACCCTGGTCTGCACCATCCACGCGATCGCGCGGGCCAGCGCGCTGGCGCTGCCACCCGCCGGGTCGCTGCCATAGACGTCGGCGACGTGGAGCGCCGTGCCGGGCGCGCTGGTGCGGATGCCGCCGCCACCGGTCAGCAGCGAGGCGAGCGCCATGCCATGGTCGCTGGCGCGCGGGGCGCCGCTGGCAAAGCCCTGTTGCGCGGCAAGGCCGGGGGTGCCGGGCGAAACCCCGCCGTCGATGATGCCGATGCGTTTGGGGCCGGGGCCGGGGCCGGGGGCGGAGGCCGGGTCAACCCCTTCCCGCACCCCTGCGGACGGCATTCCCTCCCCACTCGCACTGTACAGCGGGTCCAGCGTCACCCGGTCGGCGCCGGCGATCTTGCCCAGCACCCGCGCCGCCGCCACCGCCGACAGCCCGGCCGGCGCCCGCAGCCGGGCGAAACCGATGCCGAGATCGTCGTAGCGCTCGCTCGCGATCACCGAAAACCCCGCGCGCTGCGCCAGCGCCAGCAGCGCCGGATCGGGGTCGGCCAGCGTCACCTCACCCGCGCGGACGGGATTATTGTCGCGGTCCAGCTCGATCCGGTCGGGAAAGCGGCGCGCGAGGTCGCGGGCGCGCGCCACCGACTGCCGCGCCAGCTGGCGGGCGTCGTCCACCGCCGCATCGATCGGCAGCGCGCCGCGAAGATCGCCCACCGCCTCCCTCACCCGGCCGGGCAGCTGGGGGAGCTGCGGCACCGGTGGCAGCAGCTGCGCCGATGCTGCGGTCGGCAGGGCCAGCGCCAGTGCCACGCAGCGCAGGAAGTTCGATCCCGTCATCACACTCCACCCTCCCTGCCCGCGCCTGCCAACCCGATCGACGCTTTGATCGTCACCCCGCGCTTGCCCCGGGGTCCCGCTTCTTTCCCACGCCAAAAGAAGAAGCGGGACCCCGGATCACGTCCGGGGTGACGAAGATGGTTTTGGCGGGCGTCACCGGCGACATCACCCGCCAAATCCAATCGCCGCTAGGATTTTCGTGCGTCATGCCGGATGAAACGGGCGACGCCATCCGTTTCATCCCCGAAGCCCGAAAGGATACCGTTGCGCTTCGAAAACGAATTGCTGACGCATCTGCCCCGGTTGCGGCGTGTCGCCCATGCGCTCGCCCGCAACCCCGCCGATGCCGACGATCTGTTGCAGGCCGCGGTCGAGCGTGCGCTCACCCGCCGCGACCAGTGGCAGGCCGGCACCAGGCTGGATGCATGGGCGATCCGCATCCTGCGCAATTTGTGGATCGACACGGTTCGGGCACAGGCGCGGCGGCGCGAAACCTTCGTGCCACCGGAGGAAGGCGACGTCGTGGGGCGGCAGGGCGAACAGGAAATGACCGTGGAAATGCACAATATCGGCCGGGCGATGGGCAAGCTGCCGCCCGAACAGCGTGAGGTGATCGCGCTGGTGATGGTGGAGGGCTTTGCCTACCGCGAGGCGGCGGAGATTCTCGATATTCCGATCGGCACGCTCACCTCGCGCCTGGTGCGCGGGCGCGAGGCGCTGCTGGGGCATCTGGGGGAAGCGGCATGACGATCGATCCCGAAACGCTGGCCGCCTATGCCGATGGCGAGTTGGACCCGATCGCCGCGAAACGCGTCGAGCGGGCGATCGCCGACGATCCGGCGCTCACCGCCGAGGTAGAACGCCACCGCGCGCTGACCGCCCGGCTGCGCGGTAGTTTCGCCAGCCTCGACACGCAGCCGATGCCCGCCGGGGTCGAGGCGCTGTTCGCGCGCGCCGACAATGTGGTGCCCTTCCCGACCCGCAAACGGGCGCCCAGGCCGCAGCGCTGGTGGGGCGCGGTCGCCGCCAGCCTCGTCGCCGGGCTGCTGCTCGGGCAGCTGGTGCCGCGGTCGGGCAGCGAGCTGGGGTTCGAAGGCGGCACGGCGGTCGCGCAAGGGGGGCTGGCAAAGGCGCTCGACACGCAGCTCGCCTCGACGCAGGGGCCGCAGGCGCCGGTCAAGATCGGCATCACCTTCCGCGACCGCGCCGGCGCGCTGTGCCGCACGTTCGAAACCGGCACGACCGGCGGCATCGCCTGTGCCGGCGACCAAGGCCCATGGCGGGTACAGGCGCTGCAGGGCGGCGCGGCGACCACCACCACCGCCTATGCCCAGGCCGGATCGCCGATGGCCGCGGTGCTGGAACAGGCGCAGGCGATGGCGGCGGGCGACCCGCTCGACGCGGCGGGCGAGGCGGCGGCGCTGAAGGGGCGGTAAAGACGCACCCATATTGATGGACGTACCTCCGCGCAGGCGGGGGCACGACTTCTCACGCCACCGTCCGTCATTCCCCCCAACCACCCCGTTCGGTTCGAACAGCTTCGAGCCTGTCGAGAAGCGTCCGTCGAGAACCCGCTATCCCCGATGCCGCCCCCAGCGTGCACTCACCGTCACCTCGTCGAACAGATGCCGCCCCAATATCACCAGCGCCGCGCCGCTGCTCGCCCCGACATAGGTGATCGCACCCAGCCCATAGGCCAGCAGCCCCGCCGATTGCGGCGGCACGTGGAGCGCACAGAGCCAGTGCAGCGCCGCCCCCGCCACCATCAGCAACACCAGCCCCAACAGGCGCAAGGCCAGGTCGCCCCGGCGGGTCAGCCACTGCTCCATGCCACGTCTCCCTCTCGAACGTGGCACACCAGCTATCGGGCGCGGCATAGCAAGACGAGAGCGATTTCCACCTTTCGCATAGCGCCGGCATAATCGCACGCGCCGCACTATGCGCGCGCTATGCAATTCCCTGGAATCGCTCTCGAAACCCAATGCGGCGGGGCATAGCTGACGGTGGCGGGTGCAGGACGCCCGACCTTTGGAAAGACCGATTGCATGTCACGCGAACCCAATCCGGAGCCTGACGAACCCGCGACCATCTATGTCGGGCAGGACGCCGCCGGCCACTGGCTGGTGCAGGACAGCGGCCACCGCCTCGAAGGACGGTTCGTGTCGCGCGATGCCGCGATCGGCTATGCGCGCGGCGAATGCCGGATGCACCATGCCTGCCTGTGCATGGCGACCGCGCCGCTGGTCCCGTGCGTGTCCTTCGCGCCGCTCACCGATGGCGAACGGGTGGCGGCATGAGGACCGCCGCCCGCATTGCCCCCGCCGCGCAGCGCATGACCCCGCCCCCGGCCCCCGTCCGCCGCGCGGTACGCGCCGACCCGCGCTGGCCGCACATCGTCGCCGCGCTGCAGGATCTGCGCGACGCCCATCGCCATGCGGTGCGGATCGTCGATGCCGATTGCGCCTGCGGCACGCTGCTGATCGAGGTCGCGCGCCATGCCCGCGCGATGGGCTTCACCGCGATCGAGGGGCGCGGCATCGACGGGTCGCCGGCAATGATCGGCCGCGCGCGCGCCGCCGCGGCGCGGCTGCATGACCCGGCGATCGGCCTCGCCTTCGACATGACCGACATGCGCGGCGCACTGGTGCAGGAGGCGGAGGCCCCCGCCGACCTGCTGCTGTGGCATGGCGGGCGCGATGCCGATGCGACCGGCATGGCGGCGGTGCTGGCGGCGGCGGCGATCCGGGTGATCGCCGATGGCGACAGCGCGCCATGACCCGCCGCGACCTGCGCTGGAAGGCGGCCGGGCTGGTACTGCTGGCGCTATCGTGCGCGATGGCGCCGGCACTCGACGGATCGCTGCTGGCGCTCGCCTTCCTGCCGCTGGCGCTGCTCGCGCTGCCGCTGCTGCTGCACGGCAAGCGCGTCGGACAGATGGTGCGCGCCGGATGGCGCGGCCATGGCCGCACCGTCGAGGTCGTCCACGCCGCGCGGCTGCGGCGGCACCGTTGATTCACCCGCTCGATCGAACCCCGCCGCCCTGATTCAAACAATCCATGCGACACGCCCGCGCGCCCGCGCGATAACGGGTCCATGGAGCTGCCGTTCGTGCCCATCGAGCTGACCGCCCGCGACCCCGCACGGGGCATCGCCCGGCGCTGGCGCGTGGTCGTCTATCGCGACCTGTTCGGGATGCTGCTGGTCGAGACGCAATGGGGCCGGATCGGGCGCGCGGGGCAAAGGCTGGTGCGCGCCTTTGCCGACGACAACGCCGCGCTGGCCCATGTCCGCCGCCTGCTCGCCCGGCGGGCGGGCGGGCGCCGCCGGATCGGGGTGGGCTACAAGCCAAACTAGGGCACGCTAAATTCCTACGTTGTTGCTGGACATATAGCCCTGCGCCATTCTCCCATCAAAGGCAGGGAGATTACGCATGGCATTGTCGTTGGCGCTGATTCTGGCGCAGGTCGCTGCACAGCCTGCGCCGCCCCCCGAACCGGTCGTGCAGGCACCCGAGGGAGAGACCCGCGCCGACACCGGACGCCTCGCCCCCGCCGACACGGGCGAGATCGTCGTCACCGCCCGCCGCCGCGTCGAAACGGTGCAGCAGGTGCCGATCGCGATGTCGGTGATCGGCGGCACGACGCTGGCGGACACGGGGGCGTACAACGTCAACCGCCTGACCCAGCTGCAACCCACGCTGCAATTCTATTCGACCAACCCGCGCAATTCCGCCGCCAATATCCGCGGGCTGGGCGCGCCGTTCGGCCTCACCAACGACGGCATCGAACAGGGCGTCGGCATCTATGTCGACGGGGTCTATTACAGCCGCATCGCGTCCGCGACGTTCGACTTCACCGACACCGAACGCATCGAAATCCTGCGCGGGCCGCAGGGGACGCTGTACGGCAAGAATACCACCGCCGGCGCGATCAACATCACCACGCGCAAGCCCAGCTTCACCCCCGAAGCGCGCGTCGAGCTGACCACCGGCAATTACGACTTCATCCAGGCGAAGGCATCCGCCTCCGGCCCGATCATCGGCGACACGCTGGCCGCGCGCATCTCCGCCTCGGTCACGTCGCGGCGGGGCACGATCCGCAACACGGCGCTCGGCGGCTATGCCAATGCGCAGGACAATCAGAGCGTGCGCGGGCAGCTGCTGTGGAAGCCCGCCGCCAACCTCGACGTCACGCTGTACGGTGATTACGGCCACCAGAACCCCGATTGCTGCGCGCAAATCTATGTCCGCACCGGCACGACGCAGCGGCCGCTGGCGCGCCAATATGCGGCGCTGGCCGGCGCGTTCGGCTATGCCCCGCCCTCGACCGACGCGTTCGACCGGCTGACCGACCTCGACACCCCGCTGCGTGCGCGACAGGAGCTGGGCGGCGTCTCGCTGGTCGGCAATCTCGATCTCGGCGCGGCAACGCTGACCTCGGTCAGTGCGTGGCGGTTCTGGAACTGGGACCCGTCGAACGACCGCGACTTCACCGGCCTGCCGATCACCACCGTGTCGGCCAACCCGTCGCAGCAGCGCCAGTGGAGCCAGGAACTGCGCATCGCATCGAACGGGAAACGCGCCGTCGATTACGTCGCAGGCCTGTTCTATTTCCACCAGACGATCGATACGCAGGGGTTGCAGGTACAGGGGCCGGCGGCGTCGCGCTTCCTGCTCAACCCGACCGGTGCCAATGCGGCGAACCCGGCGGTGCTGAACGGGCTGACCGCGCGCAACACCATCGGTTTTTCCAACACCAGCGCGGCGGTGTTCGGCAAGCTCACCTGGCACCTGACCGACGCGCTGTCGATCGCGCCGGGCGTGCGGGTGAATTACGACAAGAAGACCGGCGATTACGTCTCGGTCGTCACCACCGGCACCGGCGCGCTGCTCAACTGTTCGGCGGCATCGCAGGCCGCCAGCAGCGTGACCCGCGACCGCTGCGGCGTGCTGGCCCCGCAGTCGTACCGGCCCGATTTCGACGACTGGAACGTGTCGGGCGACGTCACCCTCGCCTATGACGTCGCGCGCGACGTCCATGCCTATGCAACCTATGCCCGCAGCTATAAATCGGGCGGGATCAACCTGTCGGGCCTGCCGCTGGACGGCAACAACAACCCGATCCTCGCCGCGGCGCAGGTAAAGCCCGAACGGGTCAACCATTACGAACTGGGCGTGAAGACCCAGTGGCTCGACCGCCGGATCACCGCCAACCTCGCCGCCTTCTGGACCGATATCGGCGAGTATCAGGCGACGGTGACCAACGGGCAATTGGGCGTGCTGCGCGGCTATCTGGCGAATGCGGAGGCGGTGCGCACGCGCGGCGTGGAACTCGACACCGCCTTCCGCCCGACCGAGCGGCTGAACCTCTACGCCAACGCCGCCTATACCGATGCGAAGTACGTCCGCTTCGTCGACGCCCCCTGCCCGCCCGAATTGTCGGGCGGCACGGCGGCGGCCGGGCAAAGCCCCAGCGCGCCCGGCACCCCCGGCGGCATCAGCCCGACCGCGTGCGACGTATCGGGGCAACGCCTGCCCGGCATCTCGAAATGGGCGTTCAGCTATGGCGCGGAATATACCCTGCCGGCGAAGATCGGCGATACCGACGGCAATGCCTATCTGGGCTTCGACGGCAGCTATCGCTCGCGCTTCTCGTCCAATCCGTCGCCCTCGGCCTACACCTGGATCGACGGCTACAGCATCGCCAATTTCCGCCTCGGCTACCGCGCCGATGCCGGGTGGAATGCGTTCCTGTGGCTGCGCAACGCCTTCGACCAGAATTATTACGAGCTGCTGGCCACCCAATCGGGCAATACCGGCCTGATCGTCGGCCAGCCCGGCGACCCGCGCACCTATGGCGTCACGGTGTCGGCGTCGTTCTGAGCGACGCGCGGCGGGCGTGGGATCAATCGTCCCACCCCGCCGCATCGTCCCCGGCGAACGACGCCAGCAGCGCGGCCCCCGGTGCGCGCAGCGCCTTCGGCACGGCGGCCAGCGCCGGATCGTCGATCCGCATCGCCGGCAGGCGCGTCGCCAGCATCCGGGCCAGCGTCTCCGCCTGAAGCCGGTCGCGGCGCTGCTTCATCACGTCGCGATCGGCCCGACCGGCCACCCACAGCTTGTGGCACAGGAACGCGCGGGGATCGGGCACCGCCATCCACAGCGGCAATCCCCGTTCGTCGATGACGATCCGTTCGACCACCGGCACATTTTCCAGCCACGCCAGCCCGGCAATCTCCACCGCCACCAGGTCGTCGGCCGGATCGCCGATCCGCGCCGGGGACCGCGCCTCGGCGGGAAAGCGCGTCGTGGGCGTGATGAGGTCGACCATATAGGCCGCATCGTTGACCGCCCGGAAACTGCCCGGCGCGGTGGCGTGGAAGCTGCCGTCCAGTCGCTGCAACAATCCGATCAGCCCGTCCGCCCGCATATCGCCCACGATCTTCAGCGACCGGCGCGCATCGTACAGGATGTTGATGTCCATCGTGGTCATCGCTTCCGCGCCCAGCTGCACCCCACCCATCATCTCATAGGCGTAGAGCGCATGGGTTCCGACGATCTTCAGCCCCCGGCCCAGCATCCCTTCGCGGTCGAGCCGGCGGAGGATTCGCGCCGACAGGACCGGCACCCGGCCCAGACGCAGCGCCCGGTTGACCGGCGCCATTTCGCGCAACCGCTGGTCGAGCCGGTCGCGCCGGTCGCGCAACGTATCGCGCCCGGCATGGAAGGCGGCATGGGCTTCGCGCGTACGGTCATCTTCTGCGCCCAGACCTTTCCAGACGCCATCGGTCTTGCGATACAGATAGGTCCGCTCCTTGACCGTCTTCCACGCCATCGACCCGGCATAGCGCGCGGCCAGTTCGCGGATCGTGTCGCGATACGTCACATAAAGCTGCTCGCAATCGATCAGCTGCCGGGTCTGCTGCGCGCTCAGGTCCAACATGGGCGCGAGCGTTATCCCTTTTCTGGGAACAATCAATGCAAAAGGGATAACCCGGTTTCAGGAAGGATCAACAGGCCCGATCATGGTCAGCACCGGTCCCGCACCCATGGACTGCCGGAGGCCGCATGCTAAGCACACCCGCCCGGTGGCAGGTCGAGGATATCGCGCACCGCCGGGTCGCGTTCGACGATATCGCGCAGCGACACGATCCGCGCCTCCGCCATGTCCGCCGATCCGGGGCCGGCATCGTGAAACTGCCATGCGCCGTCTTCGTCGTCATGCGACACATGCGCGATCCACGCCCCCTCCTCGACGATCGCCCGCGTCGTGAACACGGCGACATCGGGCGGATCGGCGAACGGCCAGTCGGTCATGCCTGCGGCGTACCATCCGCCAGCCAGTAGCGCCATGCACCGACCTTCTCGCCCTTGTCATAGGCACCCTCGGCCGCCAGCTGGCCGTTCGGGTGGAAATCCTGCCACGCCCCCTGTTCGCGCCCATGGTCATAGGTCCCGCGCGATGCCGGCGTGCCGTCCGGATGATAGGCCAGGAACGGCCCGTGCCGGACCCACCGGTCCCCGGCCTCGGCCAGATAGCGCGCATAGCGAAAGCGCACCGATCCGCTTGCATACGGGATTTCGGCGATAGACAGGTCGCGCCCCGGCCCCGCCGTCATCGACCGGGACGTTCCGCTACACGCCCCAGCTCCAATGCCGACAGCTGCGTCGCACGCTGCACGATCCTACGGCCAAGGGTCACCCGCTCCACCCAGCGTTCGGGAATACCCCGCCGCCCGTGGATCGCCCCGGCCAGCTGCCCCGCCACCGCCGCCACGCTGTCGGCATCATCGCCCAGATTGGCGGCCAGCAGCACGGCTTCCTCGAACGTCTCGCCATGCCATACCGCCCACAACGCCGCCTCCAGCGTGTCGATCACATAGCCCGACGACCGGATCTGATCGCGCGTCTTGTGCTGGTATTCGCCCGCGTTGATGATCTGGACACGCGGGCTGAGCGTGGCAATCCGTGGGGACAGCACGACCGCGCGCGGAGCACCGCGCAGCGCGTGATGCAGCAGCATTCCCAACAGCTGGCAGGCAGATATCGCCTCCAACGCGGCATGGGTCGCACGGCTTTGCCCACCCGACAATCGCCACGTTACGTCCAGCGCGCCCCGCGCCGCAATCGCGACCGGCGCGACGCGCACCAGCGATTCGTTCCCGGCGGTGTGATCGCTGGCATTGCCCTGCCACCGGCCGTCCTCGGCCTCGTGCCCCTCGATCGCGGTACGGGTCGCGTTGCCGATATCGAAACAGCGCCCGTTCGACGCATTATACCCCTCGCGATACCAGCGGACGAGCAGACGGGCAAAAGTCCGCGGTTGATACCCATGATCGGCCAGCAACGCATCGGCAAGGCACAGCGCCATGCTGGTATCGTCGGTCCATTGCCCCGCCTCCAGTCGGAACGGACCACCACCCACCATGTCGTCGACATGGCGCACGCCGCGCGGTTGGAATTCCAGCGTGGTGCCGACCGCATCGCCGATCGCCAGCCCCAGCAGCGCCCCTTGCGCCCGGTCGTCGGCGTCTTCCGGCGACAGCATGTCGGGCGGCGTGGCAAGCCAGGACTGCACATCCCCCCGGTCGCCAACGCTGCCGCGACCAGACTCGTCACCCGCCATGCGGCCGCCTAATCCGGGCGACGCCGCCGGCGACAGATGCCGATATCGGGCAAACACATATTCGGCGATGGCCGCGTCGGAAGCGTGAAGGTCGATCAATACGCCCCTCCCTTCACGTGGCGCGCGGACATGCAGCACTATACCATCGATGGCCGCGCCGGGTTGACATAATCGAGCGCACCTTCCTCGAACCGCGTCTCCAGCGCCTCCAGCCCGTGCTGCACCTTGTACGCCTTCTCCGCCGCCGTGATCGGCACCAGCCAGTAGAAGTGGACCGTATCGCCGCCGATCGTCCCGACCTCCAGCACCGGTCCATCGAGATACGGCAGCGAGATCAACCCATGATCGCACGTCGCCCCCGGCAACCACGGACGACTGAAATTCACGCTGTCGCCCAGGCCGAGGCGCGTTCCGGTTCGGTGATAATGCGCCACGGCATACAGGATTTCGACGATCGCTTCCGAACGATCGGGTGAAAAGAGGTGCAGTTCGATCGGCGCGTCGTCGCCCGGCTGCGCCATGCCGACCGTCGCATAGGTCCACATCGTCCGGTCGCCATGGGGCGGGAACACCACCACGTCGAAGTCGTCGGGCAGCTCGGACACCGGCCCCCGGTTGAACGCACCGGTTTCCCCGGCGCGGCCCCAGCATGTTTGGTAATGGCGGCGGATCGACCCGTTCCACGTCACGATGCTTCCCCCGTCACGTCGGCGTATCGGTATCGTCCCACGCGATACCGGCATCGTTCTGGAAATTGGTCAGCCAGTTGAGCGCGAGGTGCCGCTCCATCACCACGTCGCCGTTCAGCGCGCCGGGCGCCACCTCTTTCTGGCGCGCCTGCCGGACGATCCAGTGTTCGAGCCACGCACGGTCCAGCGCGTCGAGAATCTCGCCCGCCGGGCGCAGCCGTACCGCCTGCCCGTCCGGTCGCCGTGCCAGCGGCGCGACCGATGCCCAGAGCCGGTCGACATCGGCCATCGCGGTGCTGTCGTCGATCGACGCACCCGCCACGCCCAGCGCCCAGAACAGGGTGTTCGCCGCCTCGTAGCGCCATGTCAGCGCCGCCGCCGCCTCGGCATCCGTGCTCTCGTCCCTTACGAACGCCTGTTCCTGCGGCGTGAGCGCGGCGGCGCCGATCGGGTTGTACGCCTCCTGCCCCGCCGGGATCGCCGGCAGTCCGGTGGCACGGGCATGGGCGCGCGCGGCGACGTAGAGCAGCCCCAGCGCGCGGGCCAGCACCTCGCCGGCGCCACGCAGCACCAGTTCGCCCTCGCCCAGCGCCGGGGCCATGCCGGCGGGCGGTTGCAGCGGCGCAGCGGCGAGCAGCGCGCGGGTCCGCGTGCGGCGCGCGACCGCATCGGCCGGATGGGGCAGCGCCGCCTGCGGATCGCCCTCCCCCGCCGCATCGATCACCACCGCCCCGTCGGGCGCGCGGATCGATCCATCGGGCAGGAACAGCAGCGCATTCGCCGCCCGTGCCCAGGGTTCGATATGGGGGAGGTCGGCATCGTCGACCTCGAAGCTCACATGATGCTGAACCCGCTGCAAATGGCACCAGACATAATAGCGCGTCGCGGTCATCTGCCCGTCGCCGCGACTCATCACATAGCCGACAAAACCCTGCAGATGCTCCGCCAGCGCCGGATCGGACCGGTCGCGCGCACCCAGCAGGCGGTGCGGCAGGGTGATCGGCGGCAGCGCGGCCAGCGTCGCATAGGCGTTGACCAGCACCGGCTCGCGCGTCGCCACCGCAGGCGCATCGCCCCTGCCCAGCAACCGTTGCAACAGGCCCATCATGCTCCTCCTCGCGTCGGGGACATGGAGGACAATACGCAGCAACCGGCCGGACGATGCAACGCCGCCGGCTATTTCGGCAGCCCGACCGCCAGCATCCACGCCCGCGCCTCGTCGATGTCGAGGAAGGTGCGGCAGTTCGGCGCGCGCAGATAGCGTTCGGTCTGCATCTTGCCGAGGTTCGATCCGGCGACGGCGGCGATCGGCGCCGTGGTCAGTTGCAGCGCGCGCGGCATCATCGCCGCCAGCGTGTCGATGACCCCGCCCGACTGGATCGGCGCGGCGCGCATGTCGACCAGTGTGTAGAAGGCCCCGTGGCGCAGGCGCAGCGCCGTCCCCTTCGCCAGCAGTTCGGCCGCGAACCGCGTGGTCAGCGCGACCGACCAGAAGCCCGCCGTGGTGATCGTCAGCAGCCGGGCGGCCGCGTCATGGTCGATGGCATAGCCCTCGGCCATCGCATCGGGCGTCGCTCCGCTCATGGCCGCTGGCGCTGCAACAGGGCGGTCAGCGCCGGATACAACAGCGCCTGTTCGCGCCGCACCCGGTCGGCGATCCCCGCCGCCACCCGCGCCGATGCCGCGCGATAGCCGGCCCAGTCGCCGGCGATCCGGTCGAGCGGCCAGGCCGCGATATGGCCGCTGACCGCGACCCGCTTTTCCGCCAGATCGCGGTCGAGCGCGGCGATCCCCGCCGCCACGCCCGGCAGGTCGGCGGCGGCGAGCGCCGGAAACACCGTATCCTTCAGAAAGCTGGAGCGCCGCATGCTGATCGCCATCAATTGGTGCCGGGCATGGGCAAGCCGCGCGCAATCGGGCACGCCCGCGCGGCACAGCGCGCGCATCGTGCCGAGCTTCGCCTGCAGTTCGACATAATGGTCATCCAGTGTTTCGATCATGATATCCGACGCGCCAGTCGGCAGCCACTTAGCCTGGCCTGCATAAAATCCTGTTACGGCAACGGCTTCGGTACGTTACTGCGCACAGCCATGGCGGGGCTGCGGCGCCGTCAGCCTTGCGCCGTCCCGTCGAACAGCGCCGGCCCCAGCCTGTCCGGCCCCCACAGCCGCAGCTCGCCGCGCCGTTGCCACAGCAGCACGATGCCGGTCACGCGCCGCACGATTACCAGATAGTCGGGCGCCAGCGACAGCATCACCCGAACCGCTGCGCATCGAAGATCGTGGCGACCTCCACCCCCGCCATCCCCGGCAGCGCGGCGCAGGCGGCGGCGGCGGCCTGATAGCCGGCCAAATCCTGCGCCTCCACCAGCCAGCGCTTGTCCGCATCGAAGGCATTGGCCTGCGCGATCAGGAACCCGGTAAAATCACGCGCCAGCGCCCGGATGCGCGGCCGTGCGGTCGTGTCGAGCAGCCCGACCCCCTGTGGCGACACGAACACCGGGCCGGCATCATGATCGCCGACGAACACGATATCCGCGCCCGTATCGAAATCCCGCCGCACCTGCGCGTCATGGGCCGCGATCCGCGCGCGCACATCCGCCCCGTCCGCCGGCGCGAAGCGGAACGCGCCGATTTCCTTGCCACACAGATCGACCACCGCCAGCGCGGCATCGACCCCGGCGGGCAGCCCGGTGGCGACCGGGTGGACGGCGGGCGCGATCACGATCGTTGCCGCCAGTTCGGCGTATAGGTCGGGATCATCGTCCCTGAGTGGTGCAAGCCAACGTGCGGACAGTGCCGGCAGGTCGGACAGCGCCTCGATCATGCCAGTTCGTCGATCGTCGCGCGGATGAACGCCGCGAACGATGGCGCGACCGGGCGGACGCCGCCATCGCTTGCATCCAGTTCGACCACCTGTCCGTCCGGCAGCGCGAAGCCGTGGCCGACCCCCTGCAGATCATCGCCGAACAGCGCGACCGCCGCATCGCCGTCATACAGCTCGTCCGCCGGCACCAGCCCGTCATACAGCTGATAGCCACCGCCCAGGCTGCCCGCGCCGATCGTGCCGAGAAACGTCAGGAAATCGTCGGGCACCCCCGGCCAGTCGCGCGCGATCGCCGCGATCCGCGCCGCCGGCACCGGGACCAGCGCGTCACAGGGCGTTCCGCTCCCCCTGGCGGCGGCAAGGTCGCCAAACCCGCTCATGCCGCGTCCGTCACCAGCGCCCAATAGCCGGCAAAGTCGCGCGCGACGGGGGTGATCCCCGCCTCGCCCGCAATCT
This sequence comes from Sphingomonas sp. ABOLH, assembly GCF_003951715.1. NCBI lineage: Bacteria > Pseudomonadati > Pseudomonadota > Alphaproteobacteria > Sphingomonadales > Sphingomonadaceae > Sphingomonas > Sphingomonas sp. ABOLH. The sequence goes on from NZ_QQWV01000042.1 coordinate 25,034, forward strand.
CATGGTCGATGAACACCACCGCCGGTCGCGCAGGCTCGTCGCGGAAATCGAATGCCCAGACATTGCCGCCGGTATTGTCGGAAAAGGGCAGCAACCCTGCGGGATAATGGTCGCACATCGCCCGCCAGCATTCCTCGACGCAATAGCTGCGGTCGCCGTCGCCCACATTGTCGGGGACATTGGCCAGCAGCAGCACGCCGATCGGCGGCGGCGCGCCCGCGCCTTCCTCGGGCACCTTGCCCTGATGCGCCACGACCAGCGCCCAATAGGCATCGGGCAAGCGGCCGCCGATCGCCGCCTCGATCCGCGCCCGGTCGCGGTCGTCGGGCGGCGGCACATCGTCCGCGACATAGGCTTCCCACCGCAGCATGGCTGCTCAACGCGGGACGGCCCGGCCTTGCTCCCGCCGCCCCTTCGGGCACGTGGCGGAACCACAACCCCGCTTGCTCGCTCCACTCCCATGACCGACGACACCCTTCGCCCCGGCCGCGCCGTGCCCAGCGGCCGTTTGTCGCGCCTGTCCGGTTTCGGGCGTCTTGCCGGCGGGATCGCGGGCGGGATGCTGGCCGAGGGCGCACGCCGCATCGCCAGCGGGGAACGGCCGCGCATGGGCGACCTGATCCTCACCCCCGCCAATGCGAAGCGCATGGCCGACCGGCTGTCGCACCTGCGCGGCGCGGCGATGAAGCTGGGGCAGATGATCTCGATGGACGCGGGCGACCTGTTGCCCCCCGAACTCGCCACCATCCTCGCGCAATTGCGCAACCAGGGGCAGACCATGCCCCCGGCACAGCTCGACAAATTGCTCATCGCCGAATGGGGACCGGACTGGCGCGGCAAACTCGCCAAGTTCGACGCGAACCCGATCGCCGCCGCATCCATCGGGCAGGTCCACCGCGCCGAGCTGAAGGACGGCCGGCGCCTCGCGATCAAGGTGCAATATCCCGGCGTGCGCGAAAGCATCGACGCCGATGTCGATAACGTCGCCACGCTGCTGCGCGTATCGAACCTGTTGCCGCGCGAACTGGACCTGAAACCGCTGCTCGCCGAAGCCAAGCGCCAGCTGGCCGACGAAGCCGATTACGCACGCGAAGCCGACGCCATGCGCCGCTATGCCGATCGGTTGGACGGCGACCCGCGCTATGCCGTGCCCCGCCCGGTCGAGGCGCTGACCACCACCCGCATCCTCGCGATGGACTATATCGACGGCACCCCGATCGAGGGGCTGGCCACCGCGCCACAGGCGACCCGCGACGCCGCGATGACCGCGCTGATCGACCTGGTATTGCGCGAGCTGTTCGAATTTGCCGAGATGCAGACCGACCCCAATTTCGCGAACTATCGCTGGCAGGCGGATAGCGGGCGCATCGTCCTGCTCGATTTCGGCGCGACGCGGCCGGTCCCGCCCGATACCGCCGATGCGTACCGCCGCCTGATCGCCGCCGGTCTGGCGCACGACCGCGATACGATCCGCGACGTGGCGGTCGAAACCGGGTTCCTGGGCGCGGCGGCGGTGCGCGCCCACCGCGCCGCCGTCGACCGGATCATCGCCGCGATCGACGACGCGATGGCGCGGCCCGGCCCGTTCGACTTCGGCGACCGCGCCTTCGTGCCGGTCGTCCGCGAAGAGGCCAAGGCCCTCGCCGCCGATCGCGCGACATGGCACGTGCCGCATGTCGAAACGCTGTTCGTCCAGCGCAAGATCAGCGGGACGGCGCTCTTGGGCGCCCGGCTGAAGGCGCGGGTCGACATACGGGGGATGGCGGCTGAGGCGACAGGTCGACGTGTCGACATGTAGAGGGGATTTTACTCGGTGGCGTCCTGAACAAAATGCTCCAGCAGGTCATACATTTGTCCAACGCCATAGGCGCCCACGACCAGCTTCTCGACCCAACGCCCCAATAGCGGTTCTTCGGGATCATCGTCCGGGACAAATAGGTCATAGCCGTTGATAGCCAGAAACTCGATCATCGCGGCAGCAGCGGTGCGCTTGTTCCCATCCAGAAAGCCGTGATTCTTGGCAATCGCAAAGCAGAGGTGAATGGCCAGGACGAGGATATCGTCTTCGCCGTCGTACAGGAACAGGTTGCGCGGTGCGACGACAGCGCTCCGGACCAACCCGTCATCCTTGTATCCGGCCAACCCGTGTGGCGGAAGCGTCAATTGGATTCCATGGATGGCATCGACGTCGGCGAACGTCAGCCAGAGTGGCTCAGCGGCCAAGATAGGCCAGGCTGTTCTTGTACCGTTCGTTGATGTCCGCGCGCAGCGCCTCGCGATCGAGGTCGGGGCGCGGCTTCGCCTTGAACTTGCGATGCTCCTCGACAGGAGCGCGGTATGCGGTTGCCATCACGATCTCCCTTCGTCGGCGGTAACCCTGCTTACTATAACGATCGGCATGATGAAAGGTTGAGGGCGTCTCGCGATCGGCCGTCAGCAAGCGAACGGCCGACCTTTCACCAAGGACAATCTTTGCCATACTCCACCCGGAGGTCTCCCATGCCATCGAGGACGAGGCACGCTGGCTGCGTGATCTGGACGCATCGATTGCCGACAGCCTGGCCGAGATGCGCGCCGGTGGCGGCGTCGATCTCGACACCGCCTGCGATGCGGTGCTAGCCGATCTGGCTGCCGACGGACGCCCTGCGTGACACGGGTCGTCCTGTCGACCCGCGCCCATGCCGACCTGACCGCCATCGGCCGCTTCATCGCACAGGATAATCCGCCGCGCGCCGCGACCTTCATCGCCGAACTGCGCAAGACCGTCGCGGGGCTGGCCGACCTGCCCCACGCATTCCCCTGGTACCCCGCTACGAACGCGACGGAATCCGCCGGCGATCGTGGAAGGGCCATGGCATCCTCTATTCCGCGCTCCCCGACCGGATCTTCGTGCATCGCATCCCGGGGCCGGGGCAGGACCATGACCGTGCGCTGCGGCTGCGCTGACAAACCGCTTTCCTACACGCGCGCAATCCGCCAGCCTCAACCGGTTCTGCGCCTGCCCTGCCCCGCCCCGGAACAGGCCCGGAACCGCATGGTGCGCAAAAACGTGGCGAGTGTGAACTTTGTGAACTTTGGCGATGCGACCCACCCCGCATCATCCGCCAGGTCACTGAAACAGAACGGATAAACCGGGATCGTATCGATATTCGATCCCATCGCGAAATGTTCCGCGACCGTCGGGCTTTGTACCGGGTCGTACCGCCACGACCGCGCCTGCGGGAAAATAACATTTCGTTTAGAAACTTAAGCGTAACGGCCGGACGAACGGAGTCCCCCGTATGCGTTTCATCACCTGCCTGACCCAAGAGCATGACCTCGCCCTGGTCGGGCTTGCCGCGTGGTTCTGCCTTGTCGGATCGCTCATCACGATCCGGCTGCTCGACCGGATCCGCCATGCCGAACGCGGCACGCGCATCGCATGGGTGTTCCTCGGCGGGGCGGCGACCGGGGCGACGATCTGGTGCACCCACTTCATCGCGATGATCGCCTATCAGCCCGGCGTCGAGGTCGCCTACGAACCGCGGCTGACCGGCATCTCGCTGCTGCTCGCGATCTTTGGCAGCGCGGGCGCACTGCACCTCGCCACCCGCCGCTGGCGCCCGATGGCGGCGGTCGGCGGGGCGGTGTTCGGCGTGACGGTCAGCGTGATGCACTATGTCGGCATGCAGGCGTTCGTCGCGCACGGCATGGTGCGCTGGTCGCCGGGCTATGTCGCGATGTCGGTGCTGTTCGCCGTCATGCTGGGCGCGCTGGCGTTCGATCGCGCGCGCAGCACCGGGCGCTTCGCCGGGCCATGGTGGGCCAGCGCATGGATGGTCGCCAGCATCGTGCTGCTCCACTTCACCGGCATGGCGGCGATGGTCGTCACCCCCCTTGCCCCCGTCGCCGGCGAAACGGGATCGAGCACCGCGACGATCGTGATGGCGATCGCGGTCGCCGGGGTCGGCACGCTGGTCGTCGGCACGGGCCTTGCCACCTATATCCTCGATGCGCAGGCGCGCGCCGATACCCGCCGCCGCCTGCGCGAGCTGCTGGAGAGCAATGTCGACGGCATGGCGATCGTGCAGGGCGGCACGGTGCTGGCGGTCAACGCCGCCTTTACCGCGCTGGTCGGTGGCGACGCGGCGGTGATCGGACAGCCGCTGGCGCGCTGGATTCCCGACATCGCCACCGCCGATCCCGACCGCATCGCCCAGCTGACGCTGCACGCGCACGACGGCAGCGACATCCCGGTCGAGATCGCGATCCGTTTCGACCAGCGGCGCGCCTGTCCGCAGACCATCTATTCGATCCGCGACCTGCGCGCCCGCATCGCGCAGGAACGCCGCATCGCCCATCTGGCACGCAACGACAGCCTGACCGGGCTGCCCAACCGTACCTCGTTCCTCGAATGGCTGGCGCGCCAGACCGGCCCCGACAGCGCGCATCGCGCGGTTGCCCTGCTGTCGATCGACCTCGACCGGTTCAAGGAAGTGAACGACATGCACGGCCATGCCGCCGGCGACCGGATGCTGACCCGGATCGGCGAACGGATGAAGGCCGCCCTCCTCCCCGGCGAATTCGTCGCGCGCCTGGGCGGCGACGAATTCGTCGCGGTGCTGCCGGTCGCCGAACCCGACGATGCCGCCCGGCTGATCGACCGATTGCGCGATGCGATCGGCGCACCGGTCCTCGTCGACCCCAGCGGGATCGAGGCCAGTTGCGGGATGAGCGTCGGCGTCGCGCTATGGCCGCGCGACGCCACCGAACTCTCCACGCTCATCAACAATGCCGACCTGGCGATGTACCGCGCCAAGGCGTCGATCACGGTCGATGCATGCTTCTACGAAGAGGAAATGGACAAGACGGTGCGGCTGCGCCGGCAGATGGTGCAGGAACTGCGCACCGCGATCGACCATGGCGAATTCGCGCTCCACTGGCAGGTGCAGGAATCGGTCGAGACCCGCGCCGTCATCGGCTATGAAGCGCTGCTGCGCTGGACCCGTGCCGATGGCAGCAGCGTGTCGCCGGCGCACTTCATTCCGCTGGCCGAGCAGTCCGGGCTGATCCTGCCGATCGGCGAATGGGTGCTGCGCACCGCCTGTGCGACGGCGGCCAGCTGGGCCGAACCGCATCGCATCGCGGTCAACCTGTCGCCGGTGCAGCTCGGCCATGTCGACCTGCCCCGCCTGGTGCAGCAGGTGCTGCTCGACACCGGCCTGTCGCCCGCGCGATTGGAACTGGAGATCACCGAAACCGCGATGATCGCCGATCCGGTGCGCACCATCCACATCCTGCGCCAGCTCAAGGCGATCGGCGTGTCGGTGGCGATGGACGATTTCGGCACCGGCTATTCATCGCTCTCGACGCTCCGCTCCTTCCCGTTCGACAAGATCAAGCTCGACCGGTCGTTCATGGCCGAACTGAACGGCGCCCCGCAGGCGGCGGCGATCGTCCGCGCGGTGCTGACGCTGGGCGAGAGCCTGAACATTCCCGTCCTGGCCGAAGGGGTGGAGACGCCCGAACAGCTCGCCTTCCTGCGCGAACAGGGCTGCGACGAGGCGCAGGGCTATCTGCTCGGCCGACCGGGGCCGTTGCCGGTGCGGGGTCGAGACGAGCCGGAGCGGTTGGCGGGATAGGACCGGCCGGGTCCAGGCATCACCCCGCCCCCGGTAAAAAGCGATAGACCGTGCCGCGTGAGATCCCCAGTTCGCGCGCGATATGCGCCGGGCGCATGCCCTTTGCCGCCAGCGTCCGCACCGCCTCCGGGTCGATGCGCGGCTTGCCGCCCTTGTAGACGCCGCGCGCCTTGGCTGCCGCGATCCCCTCTGCTTGGCGTTCGCGGCGCAGGTTCGTCTCAAACTCGGCGAACACGCCCAGCATGTCGAGAAACGCCTTGCCCGCCGCCGTGCCGGTATCGATCGGCTGTTCCGTGGCCTTCAGCGCCACCCCCCGCCCCTTCAGCTCATGCACGATATCCTGCAAATCCTTCATCGACCGCGCAAGCCGATCGATCCGGGTGACGACCAGCGTGTCACCTTCGCGCAGGAAGTCGAGCAGGACCTGCAACTCGCTGCGCCCGGTACGGCCGGTCGCCGATTTCTTTTCCGAGCGGATCGCCTGACACCCCGCCGCGCGCAGGGCGGTTTCCTGGATGGTCAGGTCCTGATCATCGCTCGACACGCGGGCATAGCCGAACAAGGCCATCTGAACCCCCTTTCTGTTCGATCAGGTTTTAGACCCTTTGCATGAAGTGTTCAACTTCTCTGCGAATGACCCTGATCGGACGGTTGCGGGTGTTCAAGTATGCTGTGCTATCCGGGTATACCTTTATCATACGCCTCAAATAACAGCATGACACCAATACGCCTTATGGGTACTATTATTTAACTGATACCCATATCAAGAACAGGTCCATGGAAGCAAAAAGAGTCCGCATCGTCGAAGGGGGTAAGCTGGTAATACCGGCGGCGATGCGCCGCGAACTAGGGATCAGCTCCGGTGATACCGTCATAGTCGATATTGACCATGGTGCGCTTCGGGTCCGCTCGATCGGCAAGGCCCTTGAGAATGCCCGTGCCATTCTCCGCCGCTATGTACCCGAAGGGGTCAGTCTGTCGGAAGAGTTAATCGCCGACCGTCGTGCCGAGGCCGAACGTGAATAGCCGGATCGTACTCGATGCATCTGCCCTGCTCTGCCTGCTGAACGACGAAGCCGGCGCGGACCGGGTCGCGACCGTCCTGACCCGGTCGGTGATCGGTGCGACCAATTTGGGCGAGGTCGTCTCCAAGCTGCGCGAACGGGGCCTGGCCCTTACCGAAGTGCAGGAAGTGTTGGGCGGACTGCACCTGGACGTCCGACCATTGTCGGCGGCGCAGGCGATGACGATCGGCGACCTGCGACCGGCCACGCGCGCGCTGGGCCTGTCGCTCGGCGACCGGGCCTGCCTTGCGCTGGCGATTGAGCTGGGGGCCGAACTCTATACGACCGATGCGGCACTGGCGCGGGCAGAGGTCGCGATTGCCGTGACCAACGTCCGCGCCTGACGGCGGAAGCGGGGATCAGGCCGGAAGCTTGCCCGTGCCGGTCCGGATCACATCGACGACGAGCCTTGATGCGAGGACGGGTGGAACCCCTTCGTCCAGTAGCATTACGAAAAGCGCGTCCTCGATCGGTTCAGGACACATGGCATCGATGACGAGATTATGCCGTGAATCACGGTCGTCCTCGCGCCACTGCGCGATCTGGTCGGACGTTCCCCGCTCGAAATGCATCGCCCGGATCTGCGCGCGGATCGCATCGATATCCAGCTGCATCCCGCTGATCTCCTTCCCTTCGCCCGTACGCTGACAGTCCTGACGCGGATCACCGCCGCTCGCTTGCGCGACATCGTGTAATACAATGAACGCAGCGTCCCCTATCCTGCCATTGAACATTCCCCAACAATCTACCCCCCTTTGTCGTGGCCCGAGCCACGACATTCGCCGCCGGTGAGCAAGGGAGAGAAAGGCGCGGAAGGGAAAGATTCGGCGATCATGCGCCGCCGCTCCCACACAAGCCATGATCGGGATGGCGCATCGACATCCCAACCGCCCCCTCCCCTCAATCATGCCGCAGCGCCCAAGCCGGGGCGGCACGACTGGCGCGGAGCGACTGGCCGAGCACGGTCAGCACCGCGACCGCCACTGCCACCACGCTGGCGCCGATGAAGAACAGCGGCGACAGCGCGATCGCGTCCTCGAACCCGGCCAGCCATGTCCGCATGGCGAGGAACGCCAGCGGCCAGGCGACGAGGTTCGCGATCAGCACGGGGCGCAGGAACTGCCCGACGAGCAGCTTCACGATGTCGCCCGACGACGCGCCCAGCGTCTTGCGGATGCCGATCTCGCGCGTGCGCCGGGCGGTATTGAACGAGGCGAGGCCCCATAGCCCGACGCAGCCGATCAGCACCGCCAGCCCCGCGCCGATCCCGAACAGCCGCGTGGCGCGGTCGTCGGCTTCGTAGAAGTCGGTCAGGCGCTGGTCGGCGGTCTGCGCGTTATAGGGCACCTGCGGCACCATCCGCTGCCACAATCCCTCGAGGCTCTTCAGCGCGGTGCGCGGATCGCCGGCCACGCGGATCGTCACGACCGAGGTGGCGATCGTCTCCGCCCGGCTGTTGTAGAGATAATAGGTCGGCGGCAGCGG
>NZ_QQWV01000043.1:0-31702 GCF_003951715.1 Sphingomonas sp. ABOLH
GTGCGGGCCGACCGGGGTGACCTTGCCCGCGGCGTCGACGACATAGGAGGCGCGTAGCTGTCCGTCGTCATAGCGGCCCTGTACCTGGATGGGCGCGCCCTTCGTCACGTTCGCGTCGCGGCCGCCATCGACCATTGCCTTGCCGCTGCCGTCCTGCACCACGAAGCGGTCACCATAGACTTCGGCGACGTGGCCCTTGACCGTCACCACGCCGCTGCTGCTTGCGAGCCGGGCGACCGGGGTCGCCACGGTCGGCGCCATTTCGACGCCCGGCCGGGTCAGCGACACCGCGCCCGCCCCGCCCGCCGCGCCGATGGCAAGGCCGATCGCGACGCCCAAGCCCAGCTTTCCGGTGCTGCCCAAAGAGAATTTCGCCATGTGCTTCACTCCTTCGTTGTTCGATGGAGCCGTTGTAGCGAGTCGTGCCCTCGCCACGCTGAACCCGGTGGTTCAGTTTCGGTTTAGGCGGGGGTGACATTGGCGTTGTCGTCGGTCTTGAATAGTCGTTGCGCCTGTCGGCCCTGTCGAGGGGCTGTTGGGGCAGGTGCTTCGATACGGGTCTTCGACTTCGCTCAGCCCCTACTCAGCACGAACGGGAGCGGGGCAGATAAGTTTAGCGGAGCGGCCATGCGGATATTGCTTGTCGAGGACGATCCCGATCTGGGGCCCGCCATCGCGCGGGCGCTGCGGGGCGAACAGTGTGCGGTCGATCTGGTGCCGAGCGGGATCGACGCGCAACATCTGGGCGAGACCGAACGCTATGACGTCGCGGTGCTCGATCTGGGCCTGCCAGACCGCGAGGGAACGGCGGTGCTGAAGGGGTGGCGTGATGCGGGGCGCGACCTGCCGGTGCTGGTGTTGACCGCGCGCGACGGATGGTCGGACAAGGTGGCCGGCTTCAAGGCCGGGGCCGATGATTTCCTGACCAAGCCGTTCCGGATCGAGGAGCTGATGATGCGGCTGCGCGCGCTGGTGCGGCGGTCGGCGGGGCATGGCGCGACGCGGATCGCGTGCGGGCCGCTGGCCTATGAGACGCAGACCGGGGTGTTCGAGCTGGACGGGCTGCCGGTCAAGCTGACCGCGCTGGAGCACCGGGTGCTCGCCGCGCTGATGCTGGCGAAGGAGGCGGTGATCGAGCGGCTGGACCTGATGGAGCGGGTCTATGAAGGCGATGCCGATGTCGATTCCAACAGCCTGGAGGTGATCATCGGGCGGCTGCGCAAGAAGATCGGCGCGTCGCTGATCGAAACGGTGCGCGGGCGGGGATATCGGCTGACGGCGGGCGGGCAATGAGGCTGCCGCGGTCGATCCATGGCCGGATGCTGGCGCTGTCGGTGGCGACGACCTTGGTCGCGCTGCCGGTGGCGGGATTTTCGATCGGGCATGTGCTGGAGCGGTTCGTGACGCATGGTGTCGACGAACGGCTGGCGGACCGGTTGCAGTTGCTGAGCGCCGTCGTGCGCGCCGATGGCAGCGTCGACCGCGAACTGCTCGCGCGGCCGGGGGTCGAGGAAGCGTTCGGGCGCGGCGGCGCATGGACGATCGATGCGCCGGGCGGAGCGTACGGCAGCGCGATGTTGCCGATCGCGGTGCCGGGACCGCCCCGCCCCCATCCGGCGGGTGCGCGCGAGGGGATACCGTTCGATACCGAGCTGGGCGACGGCACGCCGGTGCACGGCCTGATCCAGATCCGCGAGAGTGAAGCCGGGCCGGTGCGGCTGGGCGTCGCGGTGCCGCGCGCGGCGATCGAGCAGCCGCTGCGCGGGGCGATGCTGCCGCTGCTGGCGACGCTGGCGATCGTCGCGCTGGTGCTGGCGGTGGTGACGTTGGTGCAGCTGCGGCTGGGGCTGCGGCCGATCAGGACGTTGCGCGAGCGGGTGGCGGCGGTGCGCGAGGGCGCCGCTGCCGATGTGCCGGAGGATCAGCCCGAGGAACTCAGGCCGCTGGCGGTCGAGCTGAACGCGCTGGTGCGCGACAATGCGGCGGCGCTGGCAGCCGCGCGGGCGTCGGCGGCGAACCTGGCCCATGCGCTGAAGACGCCGGTGGCGACGCTGGCGCTCGACCTGGCCGACGATCCCCGCCGGCGACAGGTCGAGCGGATCGATGCGACGATCCGCCACCATCTGTCGCGGGCGCGGGGTGGGGCGGTCGACCGGCGTGCGGCGACCGCGTTACGGCCGGCGGTCGAGGCGCTGGTCGGCGTGGTGCGGGCGTTGCACCGCGGCGGCGGCGTGGCGGTCGAGGCGGACATCGCCGATGTGAGCGTCGCGGTCGATGCGGCGGATCTGGACGAGCTGGCCGGAAATTTGATCGACAATGCCGCGCGCCATGCGCGGTCGCTGGTGCGGGTGGTGGCGGTGCGCGACGGGGCGATGGTGCGGCTGTCGGTCAGCGACGACGGACCCGGCATTCCCGCCGTCGACCGCGCGCGGGCGACCGATCCGGGGGTGCGGCTGGACGAGCGGGGCGACGGGCACGGCTTCGGCCTCGCCATCGTGCGCGACGTAGCGGCGCTCTATGGCGGTCGGCTGACGCTGGGTGAGGCGGACGGCGGCGGGCTGGTCGCCGCCGTCACGCTGCCGGTCAGCGCGGCAGGTTGAACACGATCCGCTGGCTGTTGCCGGTGCAGGCGGTGTTGTTGTCGGGGCGGAAGCTGCTACGGAAACGGGTCGCGCCGATCATCTTTTGCGCGGCGTCGCCGAACACGAACGGCGGATAGGCGGCGACGGTGCGCGGGGTCAGCGTATGGCCGTCGGCGGCGATGTCGAATTCGACCCGCGCCCAGCCTTCGAAGCCCATCTGCAACGCTTCGGTCGGATAGCGGGCGCTGGTGGCACCTTGCTTGGCGACGGCGGGGGTGGGGGCGATCAGCGCGCATTGGTCGCTGCTGAGCCCGGTGCGGGTGAACGCGGCCTGGGCGGCGGCGGTGTCGCCGCTCTGCGCGGACAGGTCGGCGCGGTTGAGCAGCGCGGCGACCTTCAGCGGATGGGTATCGGGCAGCGGCGCGGCGAGGACCGCGTCGATCATTTGCGTGCGCTCGACCGAGCGGACCTGACTGCCGCCATTGGCCAGCATCATCCTGACCGTTGCCGCCGACAGCGGATCGGCGGCGACCTCCGGCCGGCGCAGGACGGTGCGGAAGCCGTCGAGCACCTGGTCGTAATTCTTCGCCGCGACATAGGCGTCGCTGATGCGGAAGCGGGTGGCGACCGCTGCCGGCGCACCGGTCGCCTGCGCCAGAGTCAATGCCTCGGCGATCAGCGGGCGCGCTTCCTCGGCGCCGACCAGCTGCGAATTGAACATCCAGCCGAGCGCGCGCAGTTCGGCGACCTTGTCCCCGGCGGTGCGGGCGCGGGCCACTTCGGCGCGGGCGAGCGGCAGGGCGCGGGCGGCGGGCTGTTCTTCCCAGGCGAAGGCGGGCGCGCCCTTCGACGTCAGCCATGTATCGAACGCGTCGTCGATCGGCTGGGTGATCGACGGGCGCTGGGCGGCGGTCGAACAGCGCAGCTCGACCCGTGCCGATTGCCGCCAGAAGGCGGGAATGGCGGTCGCGTCCTCGGGCTGCCACGACCAGTCGCCGACCGCGCGGGCAAAGGCGAGCGCCGCCGCGCGATTGCCGGTGGTGTAGATCGGCGCGACGTTGCGCACGATGCCGTCGTCGCCGAGGGAAAATTCGACCACGGCGACTTCGGTCGGCTTCAGGCCGGCGGGGCCGCCGCAGGGCGGCAGGTCCATCTGTCGCGCGCCGGCAAAGGGCGCCTTTTCGAGCCGGCCGGCCCCGGTATAGGCGAGATAGGTGCGGGCGCGTTCGCGGTCGCCATTCAGCAGCGCCGCCTGCGCAAGGTCGGCGCGGGTCGCGATTTCGGACAGATTGACCTTCTGGTCGAGGCCGCCCTGTTTCTTCAGCGAATCCTTGAGCACGGTATAGGCGTCGGCGGTGCGCCCTTCGTTGAGAAGCACGCGGGCATAGCGGGTCTGGACGGCGGCGACCGTCGCCTTGTCGATACTGGCCTCGGATTCGGTCAGCTTGCGTGCTTCCTCGGCATAGGCGAGCGCGCGGCCGTCATGGTCGAACGATAGGGTGCGGGCGAGGGCGAGCAGCGGGACGACCCGTTCGACCCCCTTGGCGAGGTCGAGCGCGGCGCGGTAGGCGGTGGCGGCGGCGTCATAGTCGAACGCGTCATAGGCAGCGTCGCCCAGCGCGAGATGGGCGGACCCCAGATCGGCGCGGAATTCGTCGGGCTTGGCGGCGAGTGTCGGCAGGCCGCGGCGGATGGCGGCGACGCCGGCCTCGCGCTCGCCCATGCGGACGCGGCAGATGCCGCCGCGCACCGCGATCGCGCCGGTCAGCAGCGCGTTCTTGTTGGTCGCGGTGCGCCTTTCCAGCGCCTCGTAGAGTTTCAGTGCCTCGGCACAGTCGCGGGTGGAATAGGCGGCGTTGGCGGCATCGAACTGCGCCTGCAACGTCAGGGGCTTGGCCGGGGCGGCGGGCTGGGCCGGGGTCGCGGCCTGGGCGAGGGCCATCAGGCCGTGCAGAATCGGATCGAGCATGTTTTTCCCCCTGTTTCCAAGGATCAAAGCACGGCAATGTTACAGCGTCGATGGGGGATGCGATGAAGCGTTGGGCGGGCTTTGGCGGCTGGGCGGCCGCGCTGATGCTGGCGGCGGTGCCAGCGGGGGCGGCGGCGCCGACCTATCCCGCGCGCACGATCCTGTTGTTCGTCGCGTCGTGGTGCGCGCCGTGCCATGGCGAGATCGCGGCGCTGCCCCGGTTGAGCGAGGCGGCGGGATCGTGGACGGTGCTGGTGGTGCCGATCGATCGCGGGCGGGCGACGGCAGCGATGGTGCAGGGGGTGCCGGTGGCGCAACGCTGGGTGCCCGATGCGGCGCGGATGGCGGCGATGCGCGAGGATCTGTTCGGCGGGACGGCGGGGTTGCCGTTCAGCGTCGCGGTCGGTGGCGACGGGCGGCCATGTGGCGTGCATCGCGGGGTGTTGAGCGCGGCGCGGGTGGCGGCGTTGCGGGCGGGGTGTGGGGGGTAGGTGACTTCGCGCTTTTTGAGGCCTAACTCGATGGAGTTCGTTGCGACGGTACATGTCGATTGGCGTAGCGCGTACCCCCGCGTAGGCGGGGGTCCAGGGTTCCAGACGCAGGCCGTTGTTTTGCTTGGCTCTGGACCCCCGCCTGCGCGGGGGTACGGCACATTAAGACTTTCAGGTCCCTCTTTCCCCGTTAGCCGGTTGATCAGAAGCGGGTCCCCCGTCTGCGCTCGGTGACGGTGGTCTCAGAGTGTCAGAGCGTGACGCTGCCGCCGGTTCCGCCGCGCAGGGTCAGCGATTTGACCACATTGCCCTGGCGGATATTCACCTGATTGACCTGCGCGCGGTAGACGTCGGTCAGCACGGTCGAGCGGACCGCGACGGTTTTCGGCTTGCGCGGCGCCTTCCCCACATAGTCGATGCGGACCTGCGAATGGGTCAGGTCGGTCGAGACATGGGTCAGCGGGAGGGGCTTGCCGTCGATCGTCAGGGTGAAGCGGCGCAGGATGTAATTCTGAAGTGCGGCGACCGCCTTGGGATCGTCGAGGCTGACCTGCGCGTCGGGTGCGATCTTCGACAAGGCGGGTTCGATGTCGTGCGCCTCGAACCGGTGCGACACGGTGACCTTGCCATCGGCCAGCGTCACGACCGCGAGCGAGTCATGCCCGCGATGCGCCTGGGCCGGGGCGATCACCGCCATAGCGGCGAGGAGGGCGAGCGGCGCCCTCACTTCGCCACCGGCGCGGGATAGGTCTGGAGCGAGCCGGGCTTCACCTGCACGTCGAAGTCCTTCATCCGGTTTTCGAGATCCTCGACATCCTCGATCTCCAGCACGACGGGGCGGATGGCGCCGCGATAGACATTGTTGCCGCGATCGGCATCGGCGATTTCGAGCAGCGGATCGACCTCCGCCCCGGTGATCGTCTTGCCCGTGACATACTGCCACGTCACCGCCTTCGGATTGTAGCGCCACACCTCGGCGGGGATGCGGACGATCTCGGTCGTGTTGTCGCTATAGGTCAGCTTGAGCGGGATCGGCATGACGAGGCCGCCGATGTTGCGGAACGAGAATCGGTAGAATTTGTCGCGTACCTGGAAGGCGGCGCGCTCCTCCGGGGTCAGCTTGGCGAGCTTTTCGGCGAGGTCGCGGCGCTGCTGCGGGCTGACGGCGAAGCGGTCCTGCCGGTCGTAGAAGTCGCGCGTCGACGGGTCGCGTTCGGTGACGGTCCGCTGTCCGGCATTGTTGCGCACGGTCAGCGAGGTGTTTTCCGCATCGGCCAGCGCGCGGCGTTCGCGGGCATTCGCCTCCAGATCGCCGCCGGCGATGCGGCCCTCGACCACCTTGTCGAGCGCAATGTCGACATGGTCGGTCGAATAGAACCAGCCGCGCCAGAACCAGTCGAGATCGACGCCCGAGCTTTCCTCCATGGTACGGAAGAAGTCGTAGGGGGTCGGCCGCTTGAAGCGCCAGCGGGTGGCATATTCGCGGAAGGCGCGGTCGAACAGCTCACGCCCCAGCACGGTTTCGCGCAGGATGGTGAGCGCGGTCGCTGGCTTGCCATAGCCGTTGGCACCGAATTGCAGCACCGAATCCGACTGGGTCATCAGGGGAACCTGATTGTCGGACAGCATATATTCGGCAATGTCCTTCGGCTCACCGCGCCGCGACGGGAAATCCTTGTCCCACAGCTTTTCGGCCTGGAACTGGAGGAAGGTGTTCAGCCCCTCGTCCATCCATGTCCATTGGCGTTCGTCACTGTTGACGATCATCGGGAACCAGTCGTGGCCGACCTCGTGGATCACCACGCCGATGAGGCCGGTCTTGGCGCGTTCGGTATAGGTCAGCTGGCCGGTCTTGGCGTCCTTCACCGGCCGGGGGCCGTTGAAGGTGATCATCGGATATTCCATGCCGCCGACGGGGCCGTTGACCGACTGCGCCACCGGATAGGGGTAGGGGAAGGCGAACTTGCCATAGACGTCGATGGTGTGGGCGATCGCCTTGGTCGAGTACGCATCCCAGAGCGGGCGTGCTTCCTTCGGATAGAAGGACATCGCCATGACATTGGGGTTGGCGGCGTAATTCTGCCGCACGTTCATCGCGTCCCATGCGAATTTGCGCGACGATGCCCAGCCGAAGTCGCGGACATTCTGCGCGGCGAAGGTCCAGGTCTTGGTGCCCGAGGCACGGCCGCGTTCGGCGGCGACCGCTTCATCGGGGGTGACGATGTACATCGGCGCGGTAGCCGATTTGGCCTGCTCCAGCCGCTGGCGCTGGGTAGCGGTCAGCACCTGATCGGGGTTCTGGAGCACGCCGGTCGCCGAAACGACGTGATCGGCGGGCACGGTCAGCGCGACACGATAGTCGCCAAATTCCAGCGTAAATTCGCCGGCATCGAGGAAGGCCTTGTTATGCCAGCCTTCATAGTCCGAATAGACGGCGAGGCGCGGGAACCACTGGGCCCCTTCGAAGATGCAGTTGCCGTCCTCACCCTGTCCGGTGAAGCATTCATAGCCGGAGCGGCCGTCGACGACCTTCTGCTCGGCCATCGGGAACGACCAGTCGATCGACAGCGTGACCTCCCCGCCATTGCCGGCGACCGGCTGCGGCAGTTCGATGCGCAGCAGCGTGTCGGTGACGCGGTGGGCGAGCGGCTGACCATCGGGGCCGCGCACCGCCGAAATGGTGAAGCCGCCTTCCCACGTCTTCATCGCCTCCGCCCGGCGGATCTCGCCGATGCTGATCGACGTCGCATCGGGCACGGTCTGCGTCATCTGCGCGATCGACGACCGCTTATACTGGTTCTGGTCGAGCAGCAGCCAGAGATAGGGCAGCGCATCGGGTGAGTTGTTGCGGTAGCGGATCGTTTCCGTGCCGGTCACGACCTTCGTCGCTTCGTTGAGCGACACCTTGACGTCGTAATCGACCTTTTGCTGCCAGTAGCGATAGCCCGGCGCGCCCGATGCGTTGCGGTAATCGGTCGGGGTCGGCCAGTCCTCTCCCTCCAGCTGGCGGAACTTGTCCTGCCAGTCGCCCTTGGTCTGGCGGATCGGGTCGGCAAGGGCGGGAGTGGTGCTGAGCAGCAGCGCGATCAGCGCGAGGCGGGGGGCAGCGGACAAGCGGGCGGGCCTTTCGAACGTAACACTGTATCGTTACGCCGGATACCAGACACGTCAACCATCCGCTGTCGCGGCACGGGCGACGAAATCGCCTCCCATGCGTTTGCGGCGGCGTTGAAATCAAGGAAACTGCCATGACCCGACCCGCCGGAACCGAAGGCTTCACGCTGAACCAGACGATGCTGCGCGTTCGCGACCCCAGCGCCAGCCTGGCTTTCTATCAGGATGTGCTGGGCATGACGTTGTTGCAGAAGCTGGATTTCGAGGAGGCGGCGTTCTCGCTCTATTTTCTCGGCTTCCTGCGCGACGGGGAGAGCGTGCCGAGCGACCCGAAGGAGCGGGCGCGGTTCGTGTTCACCCGCGAGACGACGCTGGAATTGACGCATAACTGGGGGACCGAGGACGATCCCGATTTCGCCGGCTATCACAGCGGTAACGACGATCCGCGCGGCTTCGGCCATATCGGGATCAGCGTACCCGACGTCGCCGCGGCGTGTGCGCGGTTCGAGGAGCTGGGTGTGACGTTCCGCAAGCGGCCGGACGAGGGGCGGATGAAGGACATCGCCTTCATCACCGATCCGGACGGTTACTGGATCGAAATCCTGTCGCCGAATGGCATGACACAGGCGGTGGTCGACGCGGGAGACGACGCATGAAGGCGGTCGCATTGCGCGCGCCCGGCGGGCTGGACCGGCTGGAGGTTGTCGATCGCGCCGATCCGGGGCAGCCGGGGGCGGGCGAAATCCGCGTGGCGTTGCGGGGCAGTTCGCTCAACTTCCACGACTATATTGTGGTGAGCGGGAAGTCGCCCGCCGAGGATGGCCGGGTGCCGATGGCGGACGGCGCCGGCACGGTCGAGGCGGTCGGCGAGGGCGTCACCGACTTTGCGGTGGGCGACATGGTCGTGTCGTGCTTCTTTCCGGATTGGCAGGATGGCGGGCCGACCGTCGGCGATTTCGCGCGGACGCCCGGCGATGGCATCGACGGGTTCGCGCAGGAGGTGGTCGTGCTGCCGGCGACGGCCTTTACGCTCGCGCCCAAGGGCTGGGATGCGGTCGAGGCGGCGACGATCACCACCGCCGGCCTCACCGCATGGCGGGCGCTGGTCGTCGATGGCGCCTTGAAGGCCGGCGACCGGGTGCTGCTGCTGGGCACCGGTGGCGTGTCGATCTGGGCGTTGCAGATCGCCAAGGCGATGGGGGCGATGGTCGCCATCACCTCGTCCAGCGACGAAAAACTGGCGCGGGCCAAGGCGTTGGGGGCGGACTTTACCGTCAATTATCGCAGCGACGACGACTGGGGTGTGACCGTCGCCAACTGGGCCGAAGGGCGAGGGGTCGACCATGTGGTCGAGGTCGGCGGTCCGGCGACGCTGGCGCAGTCGATCGCGGCGGTCCGGGTCGGCGGGCATATCTCGCTGATCGGCGTGCTGACCGGCATGGGTGGCGAGGTGCCGACCGCCGCGCTGATGGCGAAGCAGGCGCGGTTGCAGGGGCTGATCGTCGGCAGCCGGCGCGAGCAGCAGGAGTTTGTCCGCGCGCTGGACGCGATGGGGTTCCGGCCGGTGGTGGATCGGCGGTTCGGGTTGGAGGAACTGGCCGAGGCGTTCCGGTTTCAGGAAGGCGGCGACCATTTCGGGAAGATCGGGGTGGGGTGGTAGGGGCATCGTCTAACCCTCACCCATGCCGTACCCCCGCGCAGGCGGGGGTCCAGAGCCAAGCAGCGAAATGGTTGCGTTTGTGACCCTGGACCCCCGCCTGCGCGGGGGTACGGTTACTCTACGGGAACCCGCTCAATTCCCGCTGGGCGACTTCGCCTTCACCGTCTCCGGCGGGGTGATCGGCGACAGCGTCTGCTTCTGCGTCGCGGTGTTGATGCGGCGGCGGCGTTCGAAGGGGGGCAGGTCGACGCGGCGGCCGGTCTTGAGCGCCTCAACAATGCCTTCGATCACGCGCAGGTCGGCAATGCCTTCCTCCACGTCCGGCTCGGGATCGTCGCCGTTCAGGATGCAGTCGGAGAAATATTTCATCTCGCCGCCGAACTGGTCGGTCGGCTTGAACTTCTCTTCGCGCTTGTCGGTGCCGATCGTGATCGTCTGATGCTGGGTATCGCCATAGCCGAAGGCGGGGTCGATATGGATGCTGCCCTTGGTCCCGGCGATGGTCAGGTGGTCGACATTGCCGGCATAATAGCTGACGGTGAAGCTCGCCAGACGGTCGCCGGGCATGCGCAGCACGACCGCGAAGGTATCGTCCAGATCGCCGAAGCCCGCAGCCGCCTGCCGGGTCGCGACCGCCGATTCCACCGCGATGGGTTCCTCGCCGAACAGATAGCGGATGGCGTTGATCGGGTAGGGACCCATGTCGAACAGCGGCCCCGCGACGATACCGTGCTTGGCGCGGTGGTTGTCGGGGTCGAGCGACTGGCTGAACGTCGCGGAGAAGGTCACGAGGTCGCCGAGCTTGCCGTCGCGCACCATGTCGATCGCCGCCAGCGTGCCGGGTTCGAAGTGCAGGCGGTAGGCGGTCATCAGCTTGGCCGACGACGCCGCCTGCGCCGCCGCGATGGCGCGGCCCTGCTCGACCGAGATTTCCAGCGGCTTTTCGCACAGGACGTGGATGCCGGCGGCCAGCGCGGGAATGGCGAATTCGGCATGGCGCCAGTTGGGCGTGCCGAGATAGATCGCGTCGATAGTGCCCGAGGCGAGCAACTCGTGGAACTGGTCGTAATCATAGGTGGCGTCGACATCATATTTTTCGGCCAGCGCCTTCGCCTTCTCCGCATCGCCGGTGACGATCGCGACCAGCTTGGAATTGCCGGTATGCTTGATGCCGGGCAGCATCGAGCGCTGGGTGATGTCGCCCGCGCCGACGACGGCGTAGCGGACCTTCTTGCCTAGCCCGAAGGCGGACGCGATGCTCATGGATGGCTTCTCCGTGGGGATGGGAATGGGGCGCCAACGCACGCCGCGCGGACATTCTCCCGCCCTTTCGGACATTTGGGCCTTATCATGGGTTATCGGTTTCATGCTGTTCCGATCCCGCGCCGCCGATCCCGCCATGCTTCGCGATGCCGAGGGCTATCTGCCGCTCGCCCGCTATGGCGCGCTGGGCGACGGACGCGCGGTGGTGCTGTCGGGGGCGGACGGGTCGATCGACTGGTGGTGCGTGCCGAACATGGATTCGCCCGCCCTGTTCGACCGGCTGCTCGACGGGACGCTGGGCGGCTATTTTGCGATCACGCCGACCGAGGCGTTTACCAGCGAGCAGCGCTATCGCGACGACAGCAATGTGCTGGAGACGATCTTCACGACCGCGACGGGCCGGGCGAAGCTGACCGAGAGCCTGAACAGCGGGACGGCGGGGCGGCTGCCCTGGGCCGAGCTGGCGCGACGGGTCGAGGGGCTGGACGGGCATGTCACGTTCGCGCTGACGCTGCGCTTCGGGCGGCGGGCGGATACCGTCAGCCCCTATTTCGCGCGCGCCGGCGGGCATGACGTGTTCCATGTCGGCGCAGTGCTGGGGCTGGTCCGGTGCAGCGATAATGTCGTCATCGAACGGCAGGGCGATGACGGGATCGACGGGCGGATCGCGGTGTCGCAGGGGCAGCGTGCGACGGTCGGCATCGTGGCGGGTGCCGACGAGCCTTTAGTGGTGCCACCGATCGAGGCGATCGATGGGCGCATCGACCTGTCCGATAAGGAATGGCGCGACTGGACGCAGGCGCTCGACTGGGCGGGACAGCTGCATTGTGACGGGGCGCGGCGGGCGCTGGCGATCCGCAGCGCGCTGGCGCTGAAGCTGCTGCTCTATTCGCCGACCGGGGCGATCGTCGCGGCGGCCACGACCTCGCTGCCCGAAAAGGTCGGGGGGCCGAAGAACTGGGACTATCGCTATGCGTGGATCCGCGACGCAGGCTACACGATCAAGGCGTTCCTGCGCATTGGCGCCCATGCCGAGGCGAAGGCGGGCTTTACCTGGCTGTTGAAGCGTCTGGGGCAGGGGGTGCCGAAGGTCTGCTACACGCTGGGCGGCGATCCGGTGCCCGAAGTGCGCGAGATCGACATTCCGGGCTATCGCGGGTCGAAGCCGGTGGTGACCGGGAACCTGGCGACCGACCAGCACCAGCACGGCATTTATGGTGACATCTTCGAGACGGCCGAGCGGTTCGTGGCGTGCGGCAACATCCTCGACGGGCAGAGTGCCGCGACCCTGTCGCACCTCGCCGATCTGTGCGCGGATCGCTGGCGACAGAAGGATGCCGGCATCTGGGAACTGACCGAAGTGCAGCATTACACCATGTCGAAGATCAGCTGCTGGCAGGCGCTGCAACGCGCGGTCGAGCTGGCCGATGCCGGGCAAATCCCGACGACCTGCCGCGACCGCTGGGCGCGCGAACGCGACCGGATCATGGACTGGATCGGCGAGCATTGCTGGGACGACGAGCGGGGGGCGTATCTGTGCTATCCGGGCGCCAAGGGGCTGGATGCGTCGCTGGCGCTGGCGGTGCGGTTCCGTTTCGACGGGCAGGACCGGTTGGCGCGGACGCTCGACGCGATCGACCGGGAGCTGGGGGCAGGGGCGTTCCACTATCGCTACACGGGGATGGAGCAGGAAGAAGGGTGCTTCCTCGCCTGCACCTTCTGGATGGTCGAGGCGCGGGCGATCCTGGGCCAGCACGACCGGGCCGAGGCGGCGCTGGCGGCGGCGATGGACGGGCTGAAGCATGGCACCGGGATTTTGCCGGAGATGATCGATCCGAAGACTGGCGATTATCTCGGCAATCTGCCGCAGGGGCTAAGCCATCTGGCGCTGATTCAGGCGATTGCGACGCTCGGCGGAGCTGAACTTTGAGGCAGGGAACCGCTCGCCGGTTCAATAGCTTGGTCAGCTTCCTGACGGGAGAGAACCATGGATTACGGACTGGGCGGCGCGCTGGCACTGGTGACGGGCGCGGATAGCGGCATCGGGCGCGAGACGGCGCGGATGTTGTTGCAGGAAGGCGCGCGGGTCGCGATCAGCGATCAGGATGCGGACTCGCTGGAGCAGGTGCGCGCCGAACTGGCCGAGCATGGCGAGGTCGTGGCGGTCGCCGCCGACGTGACCGACCTGTCGAGCGTCAAGGCGCTGTTCGAGCAGGTCCGCGGCGAGTTGGGCGATCCGATGATCCTCGTCCATGCCGCGGGCGTGACCGGCGCGACGGGCGATTTCCTGGAGGTGGACGACGCCGGGTGGCAGTCGACGCTGGACATCAACCTGATGGGGGCGGTGCGGGTGACGCGCGAGGCTATCCCGGCGATGCGCAAGGGTGGCGGCGGCCGGATCGTGCTGATCGCGTCGGAGGATGCGGTGCAGCCCTATGTCGACGAACTGGCGTACTGCGCATCGAAGGCCGGGGTGCTGAACCTGGCTAAGGGGCTGTCGAAGGCCTATGGCTGCGACAATGTGCTGGTGAACAGCGTATCGCCCGCGTTCATCGCGACGCCGATGACCGATGCGATGATGGACAAGCGGGCCGAGGAACAGGGCACCGACCGCGACGGCGCGATCAAGAGCTTCCTGAAGGAAGAACGCCCCGGCATGACGCTGGGTCGGCGCGGCAAGGCGGAAGAGGTCGCGGCGGCGATCCTGTTCCTGGTGTCGAAGCCGGCGAGCTTCGTGAACGGCGCGAATTTGCGAGTGGATTCGGGGTCGGTAATGACGATGGCGGGGTGATGTTCCTGGCAAGTACGCAGCGTATTCCCGCGTAGGCGGGAATCCAGAGTTACGGGCGGGGCGTTCATGGCTCTGGACCCCCGCCTTCGCGGGGGTACGGTTGGTGTGTGGGGGCGCCGGTCACCTGTTCGTTACCCGGGTCAAGCCCGGGGTGACGTAGGGCGGTCAGACCAGCACCTTCTCCGGCTTGGTCACCGCTTCCAGCGGCGTGTTCGCATCGATCTCCATCAACGGCTTGAGCAGGCCGTCGCGGAGGTCGTAGACCCAGCCATGGAGTTCGAGCGGCTGGCCGCTGGCGAATGCCTTTTGCACCACGTCGGTGCGGGCCAGCTGGACGAGCTGGTCATGGACGTTCAGTTCGACCAGGCGGTTGGCGCGCTGATCCTCGGGCAGGGCGTCCAGTTCGTCGCGGTGGTTGTCGACAACATTGCGTGCGATCGCCAGCCAGTCATGGACATGGCCGTCGACTCCGCCTTCCAATGCAGCCTGGATCCCGCCACATGCATAATGGCCGCAAACGATGATATGGCCGACCTTCAGCACCTCGACCGCGAACTGCACCACCGACATCAGGTTCTGGTCGCCCGGATCGATCAGATTGGCGATGTTGCGGTGGATGAACATGCCGCCCGGTTCGGTATTGGTCAGCTGGTCCGGCGCGACGCGGCTGTCGGAACAGCCGATCCACAGGAATTCCGGCTGCTGCCCGACGATCTGCCTCGTGAAATAGTCGGGATTTTCCTCCAGCCGTTCGGCGGCCCATGCCTTGTTGGCGAGTAGCAGGTGCTTGTATTCCCTCATGCGTAGGCGACCTCCTTGCGCGGGGCCTTGATCTGCGGCGCGGTCTTGTCGCCGATGTCGCCGCGCACCAGCACATTGATGTTGCGGTACTGCGCGTTCTTGATGAAGCCGTTGATGATGTCGATATTGTCGAGGTCGACATAGCTGGTCGCCGACAGGTCGATCACCACCGTGCAGTCGTCGGGCACCTTTTCCAGTTCCTTGGTCAGTTCGACTTTGTGGATGAAGTACAGGTTGCGCTTGGCGCGTACCATGCAGCTGGCGCCGGGGCCTTCGCCGTCCTGCACGAACGTCACCGCCGGGCGGAAATTGCGGGCGATGACGAAGATGAAGCCGACGACCAGCCCGATCACGATGCCCTTCAGAAGGTCGGTGAACAGGATCGCGGCGATGGTGACGACGAACGGCACGAACTGGGTCATGCCCTGTTTCCAGCGTTTGGTGAACAGCTCTGGCTTGGTCAATTTATAGCCGGTCTGGATCAGCACCGCGGCCAGTGCCGACAGCGGGATCAGGTTGAGCAGCGTCGGGACCAGCAGGACACTCAGCAACAGCCAGGTGCCGTGCAGAATCGTCGACATCTTCGACGCGGCATTGGCGTCGACATTCGCCGACGAGCGCACGATGACCGAGGTCACCGGCAGGCCGCCGATCAGGCCCGAAATGATGTTTCCGCCGCCCTGCGCCAGCAGTTCGTGGTTCTTGTCGGTCACGCGGCGCTTGGGGTCGAGTTCGTCGACCGCCTTCACCGACAGCAGCGATTCGAGGCTGGCGACGATGGCGAGGGTGACGGCGACGGTCCACACGGTCGCATTGCCGATCTGGCCGAAATCGGGAAGGCTGAACAGCTTGACGAAGCCGCCCAGGCCATCGGCGATCGGCACGCTGACCAGATGGGTCGGCTTGACCTGGATCGACGGGGCGACCGCGCCGAACAGCGCGTTCATGAGCACCGATCCGACGACCACGACCAGCGGACCCGGCACGAAGCGCAGCGGGCCGTCCTTGGGCTTGTTCTTGTCCCACCAGAACAGGAACGCGATGCTGATCGCCGCAATGATCGTCGCGCCCCAGATGACCTGTTCGCGCAGCACGAACAGGATGGTGTTGAAGGTATTCAGGCCATCGCCCTGGCGGAAGGCGAAGTCGCCGCCCGGATCGCCGTCATAGCCGATGGCGTGCGGCACCTGCTTGAGGATCAGGATCAGGCCGATCGCCGCCAGCATGCCGGTGATGACCGACGAGGGCACGAATTCGCCCAGCACGCCCGAGCGCGAGAAGGACAGCAGGATCTGCATGCAGCCCGCGAGGAACACGGCGAGCAGGAACGCTTCGAAGCTCGGCAGCTTGGTGATCGCGTCGAGCACGATCACGGTCAGCCCGGCGGCAGGGCCGCTGACCGACAGCGGCGACTTGCTGAGCGAACCGACGACGATGCCGCCGACGATCCCGGCGATCAGCCCGGAAAAGAGCGGCGCGCCCGAGGCGAGCGCGACGCCGAGGCACAGCGGCAGCGCGACCAGCGCGACGACGATCGAGGCGGGCAGATCCTGCCGCAGATTGGCGATCAGAGAGGGTTGCGACGACATGGCGATCGATTGCCTTTAAAACAGGGTGCGCCGGACGTGCTTGGGGGAAGCACGCCCGGCGCGGAACCCACGGCCGGCGGAACGGGGGAGGGAAGATTCGCCCCGCCAACCCGCAGGAACTGGTTATTCGGCGGCTTCTGCCGTCACGAAATCCGCAGCAAGGCGCTTGGCGGCGGGCAGCGCCACCGGCAACGGGCGATCCGCATTGATCGGCGCGAACCGACCGGTTTCGCCGTCCAGCGCGAGGATCGTGCCCGCATGGATGTCGACGAACCAGCCGTGCAGCGTCAACTCGCCCTTGGCGATGCGCGACGCGACCGCCGGATGGGTGCGCAGGTGCGAAATCTGGACCACGACGTTTTCGAGGCTGGCGGCACGGACCGCAGCGGCATCGTCGAGGTCGGGATAGCTGTTTTCGACTACCGAATGGGCGGCATGGCTGTGGCGCAGCCACGCGGCGACGCTGGGCAGGCCGTCGAGCGTGTCCGGCTTCATCAGTGCGCCCATCGCGCCGCAGCCCGAATGGCCCGACACGATGATGTCGGTGACGCCGAGCACCGCGACCGCATATTCGACGGTCGAGGTCGTGCCGCCATTCTGCTGGGTGAAGGGGGGGACGATGTTGCCGGCATTGCGGATGACGAAGACGTCGCCCGGCTTCGCCTGCAGGATATGTTCGGGAACGACCCGCGAATCCGAACAGGAGATCATCAGGACCTTGGGGCTTTGCCCGTCGGTCGCCAGCTTCGAATAGAGGTCGGCATCGCTGCCGAACACATCCTTTTCGAAGCCGAACACGCGGCCGATCACGTCGTTCATCGTCGTTCCCTCCAAACCGTTTCAGCAGCTTAGGGGCCACCGGTTCAAGGATCGGGTATAGACGACGCAATCTTGCTGCGTTCGGCGGCTGTGTAACGAATTATTGCCGGGGCGCGAACGGTGCGGGCAGGACGATCGCCGCGCACAGCCCGCCGCTGTCGCGATTGCGCAGCTCCAGCCGACCGCCCTCCGCCTCCGCCGCGCGCTGGACGATCGACAGGCCGAGGCCGAAGCCCACCGTGTCGCGCTTGCGCGCGGTGTCGAGCCGGACGAACGGTTCGAGGACGTCGGCCAGCGATTCGTCGGGAATGCCCGGGCCGTCATCCTCGACCCGGATCACCGTCGCGCCATCCTCTAACGCGAGGGTCAGCGTGACGCTGCCGCCATAATGGATCGCATTCTCGACCAGGTTGACGACGGCGCGGCGGAAATTCGACCGGCGTACCGCGCGTTCGAAATGGTCGGGGCCGACATAGGTCGCGTCATGGCCATGGTCGGCGGCATCGTCGACGATGCTGGCGCACAGCACCGCAATGTCGACCAACACGGCGCGTTCGGGTTCGCTCTCCCCGCCCAGAAAGGCGAGCAGCGAGGTGACCATCGCCTCCATCTCTGCCAGGTCGTTCTGCACCGTGTCGCGCAGGTCGCGGTCGGGAATGGCATCGGTGCGCAGGCGCAGGCGGGCGAGCGGGGTGCGCAGGTCGTGGCCGACGGCGGCGAGCGCGCGGGTGCGCTCGTCGATCAGCCGGTGGATGCGCGCCTGCAACCCGTTGAATGCGACGACGAGGCGGCGGACCTCGCTCGGCCCCGCTTCCTCGATGGTCGGCAGGGTCGATCCGCCACCCGGGCCGAACCGGTCGACCGCATCGGCCAGCTGGCGCATCGGGCGCAGCGTCCGGCGGATCAGCAACCCGCCGACCACCATCAGCGCGATGGCCGGGATGAGCGCCAGCAGGATGCGGCCCAGGGCGAGGTCGAACGCGCGCAACGGTTCGAGGGTGCGGAAATAGAGCCAGCTGCCATCCTCCAGCTGGAGTGCGCCGCTGACCACCGATCGCCGCCCCTGGCCGATCAGGGTCAGGTGGAGGCCGGTGGGCGCGAGGCTCGGTTCCCAGGCGAGTACCTGCTGCTCCATCTCGCGCAGCTCGGTGCCGCTGGCCGGCAGTTCGGGCGCGGTCGCGCGCCATTGCACGGCATAGCGTTCGGTGGTCAGCTCGGTCGCCATGCCGGCGCGCTGGTCGACCGGGCGTTCCTCGACGATGCGGGTGGCGATGACGAGGTGCTCCGCCAGGCGGCGCGCCTCGTCATCGCGCACCGAAAACTGGCTGGCGCGTTCGTACAGCAGGACCGACACGCCGAATTCGAGGACGATGGTCAGCAGCAAGATCGCGACGATCCGGCCGATCAGCCCGACCGGCAAAGCCGTGAAACGCTTCAACGGCGTTCCACCGGCACGTTCAGCATATAGCCGACGCCGCGCACGGTGACGATCGGCGGGGTGCCGCCCGCGGTCGACAGCTTGCGACGCAGGCGGCTGATGAGCACGTCGATGCTGCGGTCCGAACTGTCGCCCAGCCGGGTGCGGGACAGCTCGATCAGCCGTTCGCGGGCGATGACGCGCTGGGCATGGTCGAGCAGCACGACCAGCAGGTCGAATTCGGCACCGGTCAGGTCGACCTGCGCGCCGGTCGGCGAAGTCAGTTCGCGGCGCGGCACGTTCGCGGTCCAGCCTTCGAAGCTGTAGATGCCTTCCTCGCGCTGCGCCGCCTGGGCGTTCAGCTCGCCCCGGCGCAGCACGGCGCGGACGCGGGCGATCAGCTCGCGCGTGCCGAACGGCTTGGGCAGGTAATCGTCGGCGCCGAGTTCGAGGCCGATGACGCGATCGACCTCGCTGCCCTTGGCCGATACGAAGATGATCGGCACGCTGCTGTTCTGGCGGATCTGGCGACACAGGTCGATGCCGCTGGTGCCGGGCAGCATGATGTCGAGCAGGATCAGGTCGACCGGCCCCTGTTCCAGCGCCAGCCACATTTCGGGCGCAGCCGAACAAGTGCGGACATGATAGCCATTTTCCTGCAACGCGCGGGCGGTCAGTGTGCGCAGGGCGGGATCGTCCTCGACGACGATGATCGAAGGGGCGGTCATGGGGTCAGGCTCTCCATCGCGTTCTTGTCGTGGCCTATCGGCTCGGATCGTCATTCCCGCGGAGGCGGGAATCCATAGACGCAGCGGTTATGGTTCGATCCACGACCTTGGCGTGTATGGATCCCCGCCTGCGCGGGGATGACGAGGTTTGACTGGCGGAATTCGTTCACTTCCTCCGCTATGTCCATCGGAGCGGGCAATCCGTCAATTCACCTCGCGCCCGATCGGATACAGCAGAAACCGTTCGTCATAATAGGGCGTGCGGGCATAGAACCATTGCAGCCGCGCGGTCGGATCGGCGGCGAAGGCCGGGTCGGCGGCGATCTTCGCATCGAATTCCGCCTTCAGCTTCGGGTCGTTCGCCAGCATTCGGTCGGCGAGCGGCGCGATGGCATAGCCCTCGATATATTCGGTCCGTTGCAGCATGCCGGGTGCGAGGTTCCATGCGAGCACGCCATCCTCGCTTTCGGGTTCGAGCAGGAAGGCGGCGAGGAGGCCCAGCGGCTGGTCGGCGGGCACGCGGACCGACCCGGCAGGCATGGTCTCGCGGCGGCGTTCATGGACGATCGTCGCCTCCAGCGGGATATGGCCTTCATTGGCGCGGCCGAGCTTCGGGTCGGTCGCGCGCGCCATGTCGAGGTCGAGCGTGCGCGGTGCCGCGATCGGTTCGATGGCGATGCCGTGCAGCTTCAGCAGGTCGATGACATGCGGCAGGGTGGCGGGCACCCACCACGCGCGGGGCAGCGTAACCGTTTTGTCGGGGTTGCTGCCATAGACCGGCATCTTGAAGGTGACGGGTTTGGGCAGCCAGCGCAGTTCGTCGCGGCCCGAGGCGGGCGAGCGATAGGTGTCGTGCGCCAGGCCGAGGAAATCGACGCTGTAGATCGGCTCGGGCGTCTGCTTCCACGACGTCGTGACGGTTGCCGGTCGGGCGGCGCGGTCGGCATCGATCGCGGCGCGCAGTTCGCCGGCGCGCTCGCCCGCCAGCCGCAGCGATTCCTCGACGAAGACATAGGTGCCGAGCACCCGCTGGCGATAGGGCTTGAGCGAGTGCGTCTCGACCAGCACCGTCGGGATATGCGCGACATCGCCGTAACCGGTCGAGAAACGCGGCGTGTCGACGTCCTGCGTCATGCCCTTTTCCGGCTCGCGATTGTCGAGCGTGCTGACATAATAGCCCGGAATATGGCCTTTGCGCTTGAGCGCCGCGTCCATCGCCGGGCGCAGCCGCGTGTCGAGGAACCGCCCGATCGCCGCCGACCGCGCATAATAGCCCCGCCAGCCGGAAAAGGCGTAGGTCACGTCATAGCGGTGGTCGATGCCGTCGGTGACATGCAGGTCGAGATACAGGATCGGATCGACCCGGCGGATCAGGCCGATCATCGCCTGCGTCTCCGGCGCATCGGCCTTCAGATAGTCGCGGTTGAGGTTCAGGTTCTGCGCGGTGGTGCGCCAGCCCATGTCCTTGGGCCCGCGCTGGTTCGGGCGGTTGAACGGTGAGGAGCGTTCATGGCCGTCGACATTGTAGATGGGGACGAACACCAGATCGACCTTGTCGAGCAGCCGGTCCTTGCCGCGCAGCGCGATGTCGCGCAGCAGCATCAGGCCGGCATCCTTGCCCTCGATCTCGCCGGAATGGATGCCCGCCTGTACCAGCACGACCGGTTTCGGTGTCGCGGGGCCGCCGACCACCGGCTTGTGCGCGCGGACGGCATAGAGGTCGCGCCCCTGCGGGCTTTTGCCGAAGGTTTCGATCGAGAGCAGCGGAGAAGCGGCGACGAGCTTGTCGATCCACGCGCGGGTTGCGGCATAGTCCGGCGTGGTGACGAACCCGCTTGCCTCCGCCGGGGTGATCCACGGATCGGCGGGCTTCGCGACCAGCTTTTCGCTCGCACCGTGCCACGGGCGGACCGGAGGCAGGGGCGCTTCGAGCGGCGTCTGGGCGGTGGCGGTCGAGGCGAGGAGCGCGGCGGCGAGGATCAGGATACGCATGCACGCGATGGTAGCGGATGTTACCGGTGATGCCAGTGGCTCGCTTGGCCGGCCGACTTTATCCATTGCCGATCCGGAACGATCGGTTCCGTGACAAGTTGTTGCTCGATCAATATTCCCATATGGAGCCATGGCGATCGCCCCGGCGTATGAATTCAAGCCGCACGAGCGGCCGTTCCTGCCCGGATCTCCCGCGACGCCCGATCATCCGTTCGGGCGGCGCGTCGGCTATTTCGCGACCGGCATCCTGCTGGGGGTGACCGGGGGGTTCAGCAACGGGCTGCTGATCGCGAACCTGCCGCAGATCCAGGGATCGCTCGGCCTGACGCCGGTCGAGGGCGGCTGGCTAACCGCCGTGTCGTCGATGACCAGCGTGTGCATGTCGATGCTGCTGATCAAGTTCCGCCAGCAATTCGGGATGCAGCGCTTTACGCGGGTGTTCCTGGCCGCGTTCCTGATCCTCAATATCCTCCAGCTGGTCGTGCACAGCTATGGCGTGCAGCTGGTGGTGCGTGGCGCATCGGGGATCGTCGCCAGTGCGCTGACGACCCTGTGCTTCCTCTACATCATGCAGGCGCTGCCCGCCGCCGCGCGGCTTTCGGGGATGATCATGGGGTTCGGCGCGTCGTAGGTGGCGCTGCCGCTGGCGCGCACGCTGTCGCCGCTGCTGCTGGCCGATGGGCGGATCGAGGCGCTGTTCTGGTTCGAACTGGGGCTGACGCTGATGTGCCTCGGCGCGGTCGCGCTGCTGCGGCTGCCGCCGTCGGAGCGGACGCCGGCGTTCGAGAAGATCGATTTCCTGACCTTCGCGCTGCTGGCACCGGGTGTCGCGTTGCTGTGCGCGGTGCTGGTGCAGGGACGGATCCAGTGGTGGTCGACGCCGTGGCTGGGCTATGCGCTGGCCGCCGCCATCCCGCTGATCGGGGGGGCGCTGCTGATCGAGCATAACCGCGCCAACCCGCTGCTCAACACCCGCTGGATGCTGGGGCGCAACATCATCCGGTTCGCGATCGTGGCGGCAAGCTTGCGCATCCTCCTGTCCGAACAGACGTTCGGCACGGTCGGGCTGCTGACCGTGGTCGGCATGGGCAACGACCAGCTGGTGACATTGAGCCTCGTCATGACGCTGGCGTCGATCGCCGGGGTCGTGGTCAGCCTCAAGATGCTGAACATGCAGGATTTGTACAAGCCGGTGGTGATCGCCGTCGCGCTGATCGGCCTTGGCGCGTGGCTGGATTCGGATTCGACCAACCTGACCCGCCCGTCGAGCCTGTATGTCAGCCAGGGGATCATCGCCTTTGCCGCGCTCTATTTCCTGGGGCCAATGATCATGATCGGCGTGTTTCGCGCGCTGGCGCGGGGGCCCAGCCATATCATCAGCTTCTCGGCGATCTTCAGCATTTCGCAGACGATGGGCGGCCTCGCCGGCACCGCGCTGCTAGGCTCCTTCCAGATCGTGCGCGAGAAATATCATGCCTTCGAACTGACCCAGACGCTGACGGCGACCGACCCGCAGGTGGTGCAGCGTATCCAGCAGCTGGGCGGTGCCTATGCCCGCGTGCTCGGCGACTCGGCGCTGCGCCAGGCGTCGGGTGCCGGGCTGCTCGGGCAGCAGGTGACGCGCGAGGCGAACATCCTTGCCTATAACGACGTGTTCCTTGGCGTCGCGATGCTGTCGGCGGCGATGGTCGTGTGGCTGGGGGCGCTGTGGCTGCGCTTCCGCGTGAAGGGCGTGAACCCGCTCGCCGGCGATCTCGCCGCCGTACAGCAGATGCGACAGAAACAGATGTCATGACCGATACCCAACTTTCCACAGAAGAAGCAGAACGGCTGGCCGATCCGGTCGAGGTGCCGCAGGAACCGACCAAGGCGCGCGGCTGGGCACCGCCGCGCGGCAGTCTCAAATCCACGCTCGGCTTCGTCGCGCTGCTGCTCGGCGGGGTGGCGCTGGCCCTCTATGCCTGGGGGCTGTGGCCGTTCGGCAGTGCGATCCAGGCGACCGACAATGCCTATGTCCGTGGGCAGACGACGATCATCGCGCCGCAGGTCAACGGCTATGTGACGGAGGTGCTGGTTCGCGATTTTCAGGACGTGAAGGGCGGGCAGGTGCTCGCCCGGATCGACGACCGCATCTATCGCCAGCGGGTCGACCAGGCGCGGGCGCAGCTGGCGGCGCAACAGGCCAACCTCGCCAATTCGCAGCAGAGCGAGCGGTCGAGCGAGGCGAGCCTGGGTGGACAGGACGCGGCGGTGCAGAATGCGCGGGCGCAGCTGGCACGCGCGCAGGCCGACATGGCGCGGGTCAACGATCTGGTGCGCGAAGGATCGGTGTCGCTGCGCGAACGCGATCAGACGCTCGCCGCCCTGCGCGCCGCCGAGGCGGGGGTCGCGCAGGCGCAGGCGCAGCGCAGCGTCGCACAGGAACAGGTGCGGACCGTCACGGTCGGGCGCGGCGGGCTGTCGGCGGCGGTCGAGAATGCGAAGGCGGCGGTGCGACTGGCCGAGATCGATCTGGCCAATACCGTCATCCGCGCGCCGCAGGACGGGCGGCTGGGTGAGGTCGGCGTCCGGCTGGGCCAATATGTGACGGCGGGCACCCAGATGATGTTCCTGGTCCCGCCGACCGTGTGGGTGACCGCCAATTTCAAGGAAGCGCAGACCGCGCGCATCGCACCGGGACAGCCGGCGACGATCCGCGTCGACGCGCTGGACCGCGCCGAGCTGCACGGTCGGGTCGAGCGGATCGCCCCGGCTGCGGCCAATGAGTTCGCGGTGATCCGCGCCGACAACGCCACCGGCAATTTCGTGAAGGTGGCGCAGCGTATTCCGGTGCGCATCGCGATCGACCGCAACGATCCGCTGTTCCAGCGGCTGCGGCCCGGCATGTCGGTCGAGGCGCGGGTCGATACGCGCGGCGGCACGTCGCCGGCGGCGCGATGAAACGGGCTGCGCTCCTAGGGTTGGCGCTGCTGGGCGCCTGTACCCCGGCCAAGCGGCCGCGACCCGAGGCGGCCAGCGTCACGCCGCCGGCCGCGTGGCGCACGACGCTGCCCGGTACGGCGACCGTAGCGGCGAACTGGTGGGAGGCGTTCGGCGATCCCGAACTGACGCGGCTGGTAACGGCGGCGCTCGCCAACAATCCCGACATCGCCGTTGCGGTGGCGCGGGTGGCGGAAGCGCGGGCGGCCGAGCGGGTGGCGCGCGCGGCGCGCTTTCCGACGCTCGACGCCGGCGTCGGGCTGATCGAACAGCGCGCGCTCAATGCGTTCGGCTCGGCGACGACGGGCACCTCGCTGCAACCTGTGTTCCAGTCGGCCTATGAGGTCGACCTGTTCGGCCGGGTCAAGCGCACCATCGATGCCGCGCGACTGACCGGCGATGCCGCTGCCGCTGCCGCCGATACCGCGCGGCTGTCCGTCGCCGCCGCCACCGCCAGCGGGTATGTCACGTTGCGCGGGCTGGATGCGCGGATCGCAACGGTGCGGGCGACGATCGCGTCGCGTGGCGAGGCGCTGCGCATCGCCCGGTCGCGGGCGGAAGCGGGCTATACCTCGCAGCTCGAACTGCGGCAGGCGGAGGCGGAATATGCCGCCGTGACCCAGACCCTGCCGCAGCTGGAGCTTCTCGCGCGGCGGCAGGAAAATGCGCTGTCGCTGCTGACCGGCACCCCGCCGCGCACCATCGCGCGCGGACGGCCGCTGGAGGCGCTGGTGCCGCCTCCGATCCCCGCCGGTCTGCCGTCCGACCTGCTGCGCCGCCGGCCGGATATCGCGCAGGCAGAGGCGTCGCTGGCGGCAAGCGACGCATCGTTGGCGGCGGCGCGCGCGCAGTTCCTGCCGCAGCTGCGCCTGACCGGATCGACCGGCGAGGTGTTGTCGAGCGCCTTGCCCAATCCGGTCGGCATCTGGTCGATCGGGGCGAGCGTGCTGGCGCCGCTGTTCCGGGGCGGGCAGCTGCGCGGCAATTACGATGCGGCGACCGCGCGGCGCGATCAGGCGGCCTTCACCTATCAGCGCAGCGTGCTGACCGCGTTTCGCGAGGTCGAGGATGCGCTGGCGGCGGTCGACCGGCTGGCTGCACAGCGACGCGCGCTGGAAACGCAGCGGACCGCGACGGCGGAGGCGCTGCGCCATGCCACCAATCGCTATCGCGCCGGGTACAGCCCGTATCTGGAGCAGCTGGATGCCCAGCGCGCCTTGTTCAGCGCCGAATTGACGCTGGAGCAGACGCGCGCCGACCAGTTGAACGCGCTGGTGGCGCTGTATCAGGCGATGGGCGGGGGCTGGGGCGGATGATCCGGGTCGCGACCCCGGCGGACATCCCCGCGCTGCACGCGCTGGTCGAATCGGCGTTTCGTGGCGACAGCGCGCGGGGCGGCTGGACGCACGAGGCCGACCTATTGGACGGCCAGCGTACCGATCCGGCTGCGCTGGCCGATGCGATCGCCGATCCCGACCGCACCATCCTGATCGCGCTGGACGGCGATGCACTGATCGGCTGCGTCGAGGCGAAGCGTGCCGGAATGGGACGCTCGGCGCTCGGCATGTTGTCGGTCCGGCCCGACCGGCAGGCGACGGGACTCGGGCGGCGGCTGGTCGCGGCGGCGGAGGCCTATGCCCGCACGGAACACGGCGCGACGCGGATGGAGATGACGGTCATCGCCTCGCGGGGCGAACTGATCGCCTGGTATGAGCGGCTGGGCTATGCGCGGACCGGAGAAACCCGGCCTTTTCCGATGGATGACCCGCGGTTCGGGCTGCCGCGTATGGCCTTGTCGTTCGTCGTGCTCGACCGGAACATCGGGTGACCTGCCCGGATGCGACAAGCCCCGCCCGGTGGTCCGGACGGGGCCTGCGACGGCTGCGCAAGGGAGTGCGCTCCGTAACTCTACTTCGGCGTCACGAATCCGCAACGGCTGTTTTCGAAGATCGGGTCCGGCTCCGGTCCGATCAGCACGTCGATATAGGCGTCGAGAACGCCGATCAGGCGGCGAAAGGTCGCGGCTTCTTCGAAATCCGGGTCGCCGATCCGGCGATACAGGACCCCGGCGCTCATCGTCAGGATCATGTCGCACAGCCGGCTGCGCGCTTCCGCCTGCGACTCGTCGGGCGCCAGCGCTTCCAGCACGCGCATCAGCGCCGCCGACACGCTACGGTTGATCGTGTGCGCGATGGTGCGGATCCGGTCGTTGCGCGCCGCCTCCGCCATGATCTCCGCGAACAGCGGATCGGGTTCGCCGTCGCTGCCGCAACGCAGGAACTCGCGCAGCCATTCCCGGAGCGCGGGAACGTCGCGATGCTCGATCGCGCGGGTCATGTCCTGATCGTTCAGGAAGACCGCCAGATCGCTCTCGACAATTTCCGCAACGATCGCCTCCTTGTCAGCGAAGTCGCGGTAGATCTGCCCGACCTTGATTCCCGACTCGGCGGCCAGCTGGGCGACGCCGGTGCCGTGGAAACCCTGTTCGGCGAACAGTCGCCGGGCCACGCTGACCAGTTTTTCGCGACGTGCCGCCGCCCGGCTGGCGCGACATGCCTCTCCGCACTGCAACAAATTCACTTGTGGTTCACCTGTACCCTCTTGCCACAATCGCAATCGCGGCGTACCCGCCGCAAAGTGTGAGTGATCGATCACTCACGTTCAGCACATCCGTCGAGGACGTTCATGAAAAATCGCATGGCCCCACTGGCACTGGCGCTCATCCTTTCGGCTTGCGGCGGCGGCGGCGAGTCGCAGCAGCAGGGCGCGCCGCAGGGGCCACCCCAGGTCGGGTTCGTGACCGTCCAGCAGCAGCCGGTGACGCTGACCACCGAACTGCCCGGTCGGACCGCGCCCTATGAGACGTCCGACGTCCGGCCGCAGGTCAACGGGCTGATCCTCGCCCGCCTGTTCCAGGAAGGCGATTATGTGCGCCAGGGCCAGCCGCTCTATCGCATCGATCCCGCGCCCTATCAGGCGGCGGTCGCTAGCGCGCGGGCCGCGCTGTCGCGGGCGCAGGCGTCGATCGCCTCGACCCGCAACCTCGCGCGGCGCTATGGCGAACTGGTCAAGATCAACGCGATCAGCCGGCAGGAATATGAGAATGCGGTGAGCGGCGCGCAGCAGGCCGAGGCCGATATCGCCGCCCAGCGCGCCGCACTGCAACAGGCGCAGATCGACCTGTCGCGCACCACCATCCGCGCGCCGATTTCCGGCCGGATCGGGCGGTCGGTATCGACCACCGGCGCGCTGGTATCGGCCGCGCAGACCGAAGCGCTGACCACGATCCAGCGGCTCGACCCGATCTATGTCGATATCCAGCAGTCGAGCGCCGACCTGTTGAAGCTGCGCCAGCAGATCATGGACGGCGACCTGTCGCGCGGCACCGGCGCGGCGCGCGTACGGCTGAAGCTGGAGGATGGCAGCACCTATCCGATGGAAGGTACGCTGAAGTTCACCGACGTCACCGTCGATCCGGCGACCGGCACGCAGGCGATCCGCGCGGTCTTTTCCAACCCGCGCGGGCTGCTGCTGCCGGGCATGTATGTCCGTGCCGAACTGGTCGAGGGGACGAAGGCCAACGGCATCCTCGTGCCGCAGCGTGCGGTGACGCGCGATCCGAAGGGGGCGGCGACCGTCCTCGTCATCGGTGCCGATGGCAAGCTGGCGCCGCGTCCGCTCCAGACGCAGCGCACCGTGGGCGACCAGTGGCTGGTTACCGGCGGCCTGCAACCGGGCGACAAGGTCGTGATCGAAGGTGCGCAGATGCTCCAGCCCGGCACCCCGGTGAAGGGCTATCCGTGGAAGCCCCAGCCCGAGGGGCAGGCACCGCAGGGTGCCGCCCCGGCGGGCGGGCCCCAGGCACAGGCGAAGTAAAGAGCCATGTCCCGCTATTTCATCGACCGGCCCATCTTCGCATGGGTCATCGCCATCGTCATGATGCTGGCCGGCGCGATCGCGATCCGCAGCCTGCCGATCGCCCAGTTCCCGGAAATCGCGCCGCCCGCCGTCGCGATCACCGCCACCTATCCGGGTGCGGATGCCGAGACGCTGGAGCGCACGACGACCCAGATCATCGAGCAGCAGCTCAAGGGCATCGATAACCTGCGCTACTTCTCGTCCTCGTCCTCCTCGGCGGGGACGGTGACGATCACGCTGACGTTCGAACAGGGCACCGATCCCGACATTGCGCAGGTGCAGGTGCAGAACAAGCTGCAGGCGGCGACCCCGCTGCTGCCGCAGGAGGTCCAGCGCCAGGGGATTCAGGTCACCAAGTCCGCCGCCAGCTTCCTGCTGGTCGTCGGCCTCGTGTCGACCGACGGGTCGCACAGCAACAACGACCTGTCCGACATGGTCGTGTCGCAGTTCCAGGACCCGATCAGCCGCGTGAGCGGGGTCGGCGAGTTGCAGGTGTTCGGCGCGCAATATGCGATGCGCATCTGGCTCGATCCGATCAAGCTCAACAGCTACCAGCTGACCGTCGCCGACGTGACGTCGGCGGTGCAGTCGCAGAACGCCCAGGTTTCGGCCGGCCAGATCGGCGCGCAGCCGGCGCCCAAGGAGCAGATGCTCAACGCCACGGTCAGCGTGCAGTCGCGGCTCCAGACGCCCGAGCAGTTCGCCAATATCCGCCTGAAGACCAACGCCGACGGCGCGGTCGTCCGGCTGGGCGATGTCGCGCGGGTCGAGCTGGGTGCCGAGAATTACGGCTTCGACGTGCAGTATAACGGCAAGCCCGCCTCGGGCTTCGGCGTGCGCCTTGCCGCCGGTGCCAATGCACTCGACACGGTCGAACTGGTCAAGCAGCGCGCCGAGGAAATCGGTCGCGGCCTGCCGGGCGACGTCAAGGTCATCTACCCGTACGACACGACCCCGTTCGTCCGCCTGTCGGTCGAACAGGTCATCCACACGCTGATCGAGGCGGTGGTGCTCGTCTTCCTCGTCATGTTCCTGTTCCTGCAGAACTGGCGGGCGACGATCATCCCGACCATCGCGGTGCCGGTGGTGCTGCTCGGCACCTTCGCGGTGATGGCGGTCGCCGGGTTCACGATCAACACGCTGACCCTGTTCGGCATGGTGCTGGCGATCGGCCTGCTGGTCGACGACGCGATCGTCGTCGTCGAAAACGTCGAACGCCTGATCCAGACCGAGGGGCTGTCGCCAAAGGAAGCCGCGCGCAAGTCGATGGACGAGATCACCGGCGCGCTGGTGGGTATCGGCCTCGTCCTGTCGGCGGTGTTCCTGCCGATGGCGTTCTTCGGCGGGTCGACCGGCGTGATCTATCGCCAGTTCTCGATCACGATCGTCTCGGCGATGGTGCTCTCGGTGCTGGTTGCGCTGATCCTGACGCCGGCACTCTGCGCCACGATCCTGAAACCGCACGACCCGCACAAGCATGAGCAGGGCAACGGCCCGCTCGCGCGCTTCTTCCGCTGGTTCAACGACCGGTTCGAACGCAGCCAGCATAAGTACGAGAACGGCGTCCGGCGCACCACGCGCAGCTGGAAGCGGTCGATGCTGGTCTACCTGCTGATCGTGCTGGGCATGGTGTTCGTGTTCACGCGCCTGCCCTCGGGCTTCCTGCCCGACGAGGATCAGGGGACGGTGCTGGCGCTGGTCCAGGGTCCGGCCGGCGCGACGAGCAGCCGTACTGACAAGGGGCTGACGCTGGTGCGCGACCATTTCCTGAAGCAGGAAAGCGGCAATGTCGCCGGTGTGTTCGCCATCAACGGTTTCAGCTTCGCGGGGCAGGGGCAGAATGCCGGTCTGGTGTTCGTCAACCTGAAGCCATGGGAGGAGCGCAGCGGCGCCGAGAACAAGGCGCAGGCGATCGTCGGCCGCGCGATGGGCACATTCGCCGGGTATAAGGACGGGCTGATCTTTGCGCTGGTCCCGCCCGCGGTGCAGGAGCTGGGCAACGCCACCGGCTTCGACGTGCAGCTGGTCGATACCGGCGGCATCGGCCATGAACGGCTGGTGCAGGCGCGCAACATGATGCTGGGCATGGCGGCGCAGGACCCGCGCGTGGCACAGGTCCGTCCGCTCAGCCTGGAGGATGCGCCGCAGCTCAAGGTCAAGATCGACGAGGACAAGGCGCGCGCGCTCGGGCTCGACCTCGCCGACGTCAACTCGACCATCGCGACCGCATGGGGCGGCGGGTACATCAACGACTTCATCGATCGCGGTCGCGTGAAGCGCGTCTATGTCCAGGCCGATGCGCCCTATCGCCTCGCGCCGGAGGATGTCGGCGACCTGTATGTCCGCAACGCCACCGGACAGATGGTGCCGTTCACCGCCTTCTCGACGCTGGAATGGGCCAATGCTCCGGTGTCGCTGACCCGCTATAACGGGCAGTCGGCGATGCAGCTGCAGGGATCGCCCGGACCGGGGCTGAGCACCGGTGCGGCGATGGAGGCGATGGAGGAAATCCATGCCAAGCTGCCGCCGGGCACCGCGCTGGAATGGACCGGGCTGTCGTTCGAGGAACGGTTGTCGGGCGGCCAGGCACCGGCGCTGTACGGCCTGTCGCTGCTGATCGTGTTCCTGTGCCTGGCGGCGCTGTACGAAAGCTGGTCGGTGCCGATCTCGGTGCTGCTGGTCGTGCCGCTGGGCATCCTGGGCGCGCTGCTGGCGGCGTGGCTGACGGGGCTGAACAACGACATCTACCTCCAAGTCGGGCTGATCACCACGATCGGCGTGTCGGCGAAGAACGCGATCCTGATCGTGGAATTTGCCGAGGAGCGGATGGCCGACGGCCTGAATGCGGTCGATGCGGCGGTCGAGGCGGCGCGGCTGCGGTTGCGCCCGATCCTGATGACGTCGCTGGCGTTCGTCTTCGGCGTGTTGCCGCTGGCGATCAGCACCGGTGCCGGTGCCGGTGGCCAGAACGCGATCGGCCGCGCGGTGGTCGGCGGCATGTTGTCGGCGACGGTCCTCGCGATCTTCTTCGTACCGATGTTCTTCGTCGTCGTGCTGCGCCTGTTCGGGCACGGCGGCAAGGACACTCCGTCCGCCAACCGGCCGTCCGCGAACGACGACGTCGAACCCGATGGCGGCAACCGGTCCTCCGATGGCGGCGAACCCGCGCCGCAGGGGGCATGACCATGAGCAAAGTGATGACGCTGCGTAGTCTGACCCTCCTTGTCGCCACCACCGCACTGGCGGGATGCAACCTTGCGCCCAAGAATGTCCGGCCGGAGGGGGCGATCCCGCTGACGCTGCCGCAGGGCGGGCCGTACCCGGTGCTGGGCGCCGAACAGGCCGATGTGACCCGGATCGGCTATCGCGACTTCTTCCTCGATCCGCGGTTGCAGGCGGTGATCGCGACGGCGCTGGAGAATAATCGCGATTACCGCGTGACGGCGGCCAACGTGCTCGCCGCCCGCGCCCAGTACCGCGTGACCCGCGCCAGCCAGGTGCCGACGACGGCGGCCAATGGCGGCGTCACCTACACCAACAACCCGTTCGGCGCGCTGGGCGGTGCCGGCGGGGCAGGGGGCGCCGGCAC